>NZ_KV821994.1:13626-87297 GCF_001815805.1 Streptococcus sp. HMSC072D05 | reverse complement strand
TCGATGATGATAAATGGATTTTCCAAGCCCATCTTTTCGTACTGATCAATGGTATCCATCAAATTGTCATAGTAGTAGTTAGGAATATTTTTCCCGTATTCATTCAAGGCACCGCGAAGAATGGCGTGGGACAATGGATTCCCCGTTGTTTCCACCTCTTTACCGAGGAAGAGGAAACTCTGTTTATTTTGTGCTGCATAAATCCCGTTAAACATGACATTGAGATTTCCAGATGTGGGATTTTTAAATCCTGTTGAAAAGTCTGCTCCACTCGCTACAAAACGGTGCTGTTGATCCTCTACAGAACGAGCTCCAACAGCCATATAAGAAATCAAATCATCCACCAGCGGAAGATTTTCAGGATAAAGCATCTCATCCGCTGTTGTCATTCCCGTCTCGGTAATCACGCGGTAGTGGAGCTGACGAACAGCCTTGATCCCATTGATCAAGCTAGGAGCTTCTGTCGCATTTGGTTGATGAATCAAGCCCTTATAGCCATCTCCATTGGTGCGAGGTTTAGCCGTATAGACACGCATGACCATAAAAATACGGTCTTTGACCTCTTCTTGCAAAGCAGATAGACGCTTGGCATACTCAAGAACCGCCTCTTCGTTATCAGATGAACATGGTCCAATCACCAAGAGAATACGCTGGTCTTCCCCACGGATGATGGCTTCCAATTCCTGATCACGTTGATTTTTTCTCGCAAGAGCCGCTCCCTCTAATTTAGACAAGGCGCGAACTTCTTCAATGTTAATTTTAGGACTTTTAGCTTTAAATACCATGATTCATCTCCTTATAAAGCAAACGGACACCAAGCAAAAAATGATTTTTACCAGGTATCCGCCTGTATCTTATCTCATATTATTGTCTCTTACCATGACAGTTCTTGAATTTCTTACCTGATCCACATGGGCATTGGTCGTTTCGTCCGATTTGGCTCAAGTCCAAATCTTCTGGAAGGCTTGCCTGCTGCGCTGCGATATTACGAGTCGCAGTTGTACTGATATTGTGTTCAGTTTGCGGACGTTCTTGCTCATGGATTTGTGCTTTCATCATCAAGCGGGTCACATCGAATTCAATCGATCCAATCATGTCGTTAAACATGCGGAAACCTTCTGCTTGATATTCTACAACAGGGTTGTTTTGAGCATATCCACGAAGACCAACAGCATTTCGCAACTGGTCAAGAGCATCGATATGGTCTGTCCACTTGTTGTCTACAACACGTAGAATCAAGACTTTTTGGAATTCTTTCACTGCATCTTCGTCACGAAGCTTAGCAACTTGGCTGTCATAGACTTTCAAGGCACGTTGGAAAAGTTCATCTTTGATAGCTTGGTCTGACAGACCTGCAAGGTCTGAACGGCTAATTGAATCTTCTGGAAGCAAGTTATACTTAGCGAAGTTCAGGATTGCTTCCAATTTTTCATCTTCCTTAGAACGAGCATGTGCATCCACGATACGTCCAATGGTACGACGAATCATAGCATGGATTTCTGGTGCCAAGTCACGATCTGCAGTAATGACATCATAACGTTGTGCATAGATAATCTCACGTTGTTCACGCATAACATCATCGTATTGAAGGACTTGTTTACGAGTATCGTAGTTGTTTCCTTCGACACGTTTTTGAGCTGCTTCAACTTGACGCGTTAACATGCGAGATTCGATGGCTTCGTCAGACATGTTGAGACGTTCAAAGACACCTTTCAAACGTTCTGAACCAAAACGTTTCATCAAATCATCTTCAAGAGACAAGTAGAATTGTGACTCACCTGGGTCTCCTTGACGTCCTGAACGTCCACGAAGCTGATTATCAATACGGCGACTTTCGTGGCGCTCTGTACCAATTACGCAAAGACCTCCAAGTTCACGAACCCCTTCACCAAGCTTGATGTCGGTACCACGACCGGCCATGTTGGTTGCGATGGTAACTGCGCCACGTTGACCAGCGTTCATGATAATTTGCGCTTCTCTGTAGTGGTTCTTCGCATTCAAGACTTCGTGAGGAACACCTGCTGCTACCAATTTCTTAGAAAGGAAATCACTCGTTTCAACGGCAACTGTACCTACCAAGACCGGCTGACCTTTTTGGTAACGAGCTTTTACATCTTCAACTACAGCCTTAAATTTCGCATCAAGACTTGCATAGAGAAGGTCTGAGTGGTCGATACGTTGAATTGGACGGTTAGTTGGGATTGGGATAACACGAATGTTGTAAATTTCGCGGAATTCTTCTTCTTCTGTTTTACCAGTACCTGTCATACCTGCCAATTTCTTATACATACGGAAGAGGTTTTGGTAGGTAATAGAAGCTGAAGTCTTAGTCTCATCTTGGATTGGCACACCTTCTTTTGCTTCAATCGCTTGGTGCAAACCATCAGAGTAACGACGACCTTCCATGGTACGACCTGTAAATTGGTCAACGATCAAGATTTCCTGCTCTTCACTAACCACATAGTCGATATCGAGAATCATGATATAGTTGGCACGAAGGGCATTGTCAATAAAGTGAGTAAGAGCTACATTTTCAATGTCGTAGAGATTTTCTAGTTTGAAGTAGCTTTCTGCCTTGTCAATACCAGAGTCTGACAAACCGATCGTCTTAGACTGAACGTCAATGATATAGTCGTCCTTGTCCAAAGATTTCACGAAGTGGTCCGCCATATGGTAGAGTTGGCTTGTTTCAACTGCATTGGCGCCTGAAACGATCAATGGTGTACGAGCTTCGTCGATCAAAATTGAGTCAACCTCATCGACCAAAGCATAATTGAGTGGACGTTGCACCATGTTTTCTGCACGAACGACCATGTTATCACGAAGGTAGTCGAAACCAATCTCTGAGTTGGTTGAGTAGGTAATATCACAAAGGTAAGCCTCTTTTTTCTCCATTGGAGATTTGGCTGCCAAGTTAATCCCTACTGACAGACCGAGCCATGAGTACAATTCACCCATTTCAGTCGCGTCACGTTCTGTTAGGTATTCGTTGACTGTAACTACGTGAACCCCTTTACCTGCAAGGGCATTGAGGTACACTGGCATAGTCGCTGTCAAGGTCTTCCCTTCACCCGTACGCATCTCTGGAACGTCACCATGGTGAAGAACAATCCCACCCATGACCTGAACCTTATAAGGGAAGAGCCCAAGGACACGTTTTGCAGCTTCACGAACTACTGCAAAAGCCTCATATAGCAATGAATCAAGTGATTCACCCTTGTTGTATCGTTCTTTAAATTCGTCAGTTTTCGCTTTTAGTTCTTCGTCTGACATTGCAGCCATTTGGCTCTCATAGTTAAGAACCTTATCAGCCATCTTTTCCAGACGACGAAGTTCTCCTTTATCATTTTCAATAATCGTTTTTAAAATATTAGCCATGATTTTCCTTACTTTTTATTCTGAATATTTTAGAATGTTCTTTTAATTTTAGCATATTTACCATTATTTTTCAAGAAAGAATCCTTAATTTACAACGGAAAAGGCCAGCTGAAATTCAGCTTTTTTTGCATAAATCTTCTGTGGCTCTTTTTTTGTTTTTTGTTCGAGATGCATGCTTGATAATCCAAGCACAACTTGGACTTAGCTCCCCTTTCTGCCAAGTTTGAAGAATCCTTTCAAACTTATCGGGGGCTTCCTTGTACAAATCATTTAGATTATTGGCTACACTTTTTTGAATAGACTTGTCTCTATCATCTTTTAGATTGGTCAGAATAGTGGTGAAATCCTCAAAATAATCCAATACGACGGTTTGTCTCTTAGCCCAAGGCAGACGGATACGCATGCATTCGCTGGCAAGTCTACGAACACGCAAATTTTCATCCCGACTCCATTCTAATAGCAAAGTCATTGTAGCCTTAGGATAGCGAGCCAGCAAAGGTCTCATAGAAAATTCTCCAGTAAATCGCTTGGTTAGTTCCTTACTAAAGGCCGTGCTCAATTCAAATTCCTTGTCCCCAAATAGCTCTACATATTTTCCGATTGGCCAAAGCCAATATCCTTCTGAGAACATACCTAAACCACCCTCTAACTCAGGACCCAAAATTTTCTCAAAAACCTTGAGAGAGTCCTGATAAGATAGGGGAAGACAATCTTTGATACTTTTAGCCAAGAGTTCTTGACGCTGGCTAAACTCCAAATTTTCCAAGTCTTTTTCTAGCAACAGCCTAAACTTTTGTCCATCAAAGGCAACGGATGCTTCTTGCAACCGTCGACTCAAATCCATAGCATAAGCCAAGTCATAATAATCTTTTACTTTTTTAGCCATTTTTCAAATCCCTTAATCTTCTTTTTACGGGACTTATTATATCATACAGACAGCCCGTCAACAAAATTATTTTTATATCTCCAACTATTTCAATAAGGAAGAAAAAAGGACTAGAAGCTAGTCTAGTCCTTCATTTGTTAATGTTTAATTTCCCAAGAATATAGGCAATATCCCAAAATACCAAAAGAGATTGATCCAGAAGGCCAAGCAAAAGATGATGCCAAAGATGAGGAGACTGATTTTTTTAATCAGCACGGAGTATAGGATGGATAAAACTCCAAAAACCACAAAGAGTTTTTTCATAACGAAATAATAAATTGAAACTCCTCCTATATGCCAATCCCAAGGAAGGAAAAACATGAGGAACCAGAGAAGGCAAATCGTAAAGATATATCTCTTGTAGTGCGCTTCAAGAAAGGCTTTTGTTTTCTCCATAGCAAACCTCCATTTCAGTCACTGTCTCTTCCCTTTTATTATACCAAAAAAACCTGGAAAAGACTTTCCAGGTTTGAGTTTGAAATCACTAGTCATACTAGAGAAATTCCTTTATTCATAGGCTGATCCACTTTATTGACTTGATGAAGATGTTCCAAAATCGACCTTAGGAACTGTCTTGGCTTCTTCTGTTTCTTTAAAGGTTTCAGCTTCTTTAAAGTTCATCATATTCGCAAAAAGCACAGTTGGAAAACTTCTCAACTTTTGATTGTACTCGGCTGCGACTTTATTATAATCCTTGCGTGCTACAAAGATACGATTTTCACTGCCTGAAAGTTCGACCATTAGTTGCTCAACATTTTGATTGCTCTTGAGTTCTGGATAATTCTCCGTCAAGGAAATCAAGCGGGAAAGAGCAGAGCTCAACTCTCCCTGAGCCTTTTGGTTTTCTTCCGAAGTTACTGAGCTACTACCGATTTTAGCTCTAGCATCCGCAATCTTGGTAAAGACTTCGGTTTCATGATTCATTTGTCCTTTAACGGACTCCACCAAGTTACCAATCAAGTCCGAACGACGTTGGAGGGCTGTCGAGACATCGGCCTGAGCCTGCTCCACTTTAGTCTGTTCACCAACTAGACCATTATAGGTCGTCACTGCGGAACAACTTCCCAGAACTAGTAGTCCAAAGAAAATAGCCACTATTGAGAGAATTACTTTATTTTGTTTCATATCAAAACCTTAACACTTTCTTTTATCAACTTTTCTGAGAAAATACTCAGATTTTAAATCAATTTCCCAAACTTTGTTTTTATTTTTAATTAAGGAGTGAACTGTTGCAAAGGAGTCACCTTACTGTATGGAGAAATCGGTTTGAGCAATATATGATCACTCACCAGTCATCAGACGAACCACCGCCATCAAAGCCACCGCCGTCCCAGCCTCCAGATGAGTCGGAGCCCGAATCAGACCAAGAGGAACCTGAGTCTGATGAGTCACCGCCCCACCAGCCACCGCCAGAATCATCTCCACGTGAACCGCCACCACGACCACCAAATAGAAATCCTATAATCATGACGATGAAGTAAATCAGAACTACAAATCCGAGGGCTCCGTCATCGAAGCTACTTTTTCGATGCCGTTTCGAAGATTGACTCCCAGCGGTATACTTTTCAATTTCTCTTAGACGACTAGAATTAGTAGCATAGTCGTAACTACTTCTAGAACTTGAAGCAGTCGTACTCGATCCACTATAAAACATGTAGTTGAGATTGTTTGCTATAGAAAGAACTCCATTGCTGTAGTCTCCCTTTTGAAAGTAAGGCCGTGCTGTTTTCAAAAATCTATTGGTCTGATAGTCTGTGATCTTACTTGCCACATTATTGCTTGTTTCAATCCGTGATTTTCTATCCTCAACAGCGACCACAATCAAGGCGCCGTTGTTGTCTCCCGAGTAGCCAATCTTCCAAGCTCTAGCTGTTTCGTTAGCTACAGTTTCGATTGTTTCTCCATCCAGGCTTTTCACAACGTAAACGCCCACTTGGAATTTTTCTGCTTTTTGACTATTTACCTTATTCAAACCTCGAATCAGTCTGATTGTCTCATCAGTCAGATAGTGATTGGGGTCATAGATCCCGTACTCAGGTTTTTCAGGTGCTGTGAATGCTGACAAGAAGAGAAAAACCATCAGCAACCCAAGCAAGCGAACCAACAAACTATGTTTAAAAAATCTGCTTCTTTTCATAATAACCTCCCTGATAAAGGAAAATTGATTTAAGGAATTATAGCATTTTGATTTTTACAAAGAAAGTGCATTTTCATTACAAATAGATTACAAAAGCTAGGAAAATGATTGAATTTTGATGACAGATTTTTCCTTCGATTTGACAGGATTTTTTTCACCTACTTTATAGAAAAAAGAAGACAAACTAGTCTTCTTTTCAGTTATTCTTATTGAAAAATAAGCAAGACTTACTTGCGTTTTCTTGCAATCAAATGAATCGGGGTTCCCTCAAAGACAAAGGCCTTGCGGATTTGATTTTCCAAGAAACGCAGGTAAGAGAAGTGCATGAGTTCTTCTTCATTGACAAAGATGACAAAGGTTGGTGGTTTGGTTGCCACTTGGGTTGCGTAGAAAATCTTGAGGCGTTTTCCTTTGTCTGTCGGTGTTGGATTGATGGCAATGGCATCCATAATCACATCGTTCAAGACTGCTGATGGAATCCGAGTGTTTTGACTTTCACTGATTTGCTTAATCATCTCAGGCAATTTGTGGAGACGTTGCTTGGTTAAAGCTGATACAAAGACAATCGGTGCGTAAGGCAGGTATTGGAACTGCTCACGGATGTCTTCTTCCCAGTTCTTCATGGTGTGGTTGTCTTTCTCAAGTGTATCCCACTTGTTGACCACGATGATCATTCCTTTACCAGCTTCGTGGGCGAAACCTGCGATACGCTTGTCGTACTCACGAATACCTTCTTCGGCATTGAGGACCATCAAGACCACGTCAGAACGGTCAATGGCACGCATGGCACGCATGACAGAGTATTTCTCCGTATTTTCATAGACTTTACCAGACTTACGCATACCAGCTGTATCAATCATGGTAAACTCTTGACCATCCGTATCTGTAAAATGGGTATCAATGGCATCACGCGTTGTTCCAGCTACTGGACTAGCAATCACGCGGTCTTCTCCCAAAATAGCGTTGATCAAACTGGATTTTCCAACGTTAGGACGGCCAATCAAGCTAAATTTAATGACATCTGGATTTTCTTCTTCAACTTCGTGTGGTAGATTATCCACGATGGCATCCAACACATCACCCGTACCAATACCGTGCACAGACGAAATTGGCAACGGTTCGCCCAATCCTAGCGCATAGAAATCAAAGATATCATTTCGCATCTCAGGATTGTCAACCTTGTTAACGGCTAGGATAACAGGCTTATGGGTTTTATAGAGTTTGCGAGCTACGTACTCGTCCGCATCTGTAATCCCTTCTTTCCCAGACACCACAAAGACGATGACATCTGCTTCTTCCATGGCAATTTCTGCCTGGTGTTTGATTTGCTCCATGAAAGGAGCATCGACGTCGTCAATCCCTCCAGTATCAATCATACTGAAAGAACGGTTGAGCCACTCACCCGTTGCATAGATACGGTCACGTGTCACACCCTCGACATCTTCTACGATTGAGATTCGCTCACCAGCGATTCGGTTAAAGAGGGTCGATTTCCCAACATTGGGACGCCCTACAATGGCAACAGTTGGTAAGGCCATGTTTTCTCACTTTCTACAATAACTTTTTCTGTTCTAGATTTCTTCGAGCTGAACTAGGTTCGGCTTGACCAAACTGCTCTGCCAAACGCTGACTCCAAGAGGTCGTCGCACGCGCACCAGCATAGTCTGCCTGTACTTGGTCATAGTCCAAAATCGCTTTAACTGGCTGTTCTTGGTATTCTTCTTCAAATACCACTTGGTTCAAAGGCAGTCTTGGTTTGACATCATGTTGTTGATTTGGCACACCGAGGGCAATCCCAAAAACAGGGTAGGTATAGTCAGGCAAATTAAAAAGCGCTGCCACTTCTTCCGACTTGTAACGGACCAAACCGATAATCACACCACCATATCCCAGACTCTCAGCCGCAAGCAAGGTATTTTGCCCAGCAAGCGCAGCGTCCACAGACGTGATGAGGAGACCTTCCACTCCTTGGGGTTGGAAAGTGTCGGTATGAAGGCTTGCTCCCTTTTCAGCTCGGTTTAAGTCACCAACAAAGAGCAAAAAGGCTGCAGACTGGCGAATGGCTTCCTGAGGAACCAGTTCATAAAGAGCATCTTTCTTCTCTTGACTGCGCACAAGAATCACAGAGTAGGATTGGAAATTTTTCCAAGATGACGCCATTTGAGCAGCTGTCAAGATTTCATTTAAGTGTTCTTGAGAAATCTCTTGCTCCTTAAAGCGACGAACTGAAGTATGAGCTTTCATCAGTTTAATGGTTTCTGTCATCGGCGATTTTCTCCTTCTAGTCTTGTCTCCTCAGCCAAATAACGGATTCGTTCCATGACCCGTCTAGCTTCCCAAGTCTCATCATTTCCATTCTTTCCTTTGGCAAAATGTTTTTCCAAATCTTGGAAATTAAAGTTGGAAGTAAAGAAGGTCGGCAAATCTTCCTGCATGCGGTACTGAAGAATGACTTGGAGAATCTCATCACGCACCCAAGGAGTCGACTGCTCTGCACCAATATCATCCAAGACCAGAACTTCAGCTAACTTAATGTCATCCACCAAAGTTTTCACAGATCCTTCACCGATGGCATTTTTCACATCAATGACAAAGCTTGGATAGTGGAGAATAGTTGTTGAGGCCCCACGTTTTTCAGATAGGTCGTGAGCCAGAGCCGCCATCATGAAACTCTTACCGACACCAAAGTCGCCATAGAGATAGAGACCTTTTCGTATGCTTGGGTATAGGTCAACAAAGGCATAGAGTCTCTCAAAAATCGGCAAACGACCTAGATCATCCAGGTCAATCTGAGCCAATTTCGCTTTCTTGAGACTTGCTGGTAGATTGATCAACTTGAGACGATTCTTGATTGCCGCCTCTTTTTCAGCCGCGATTAGTTCGGGTGTTTCTTCATAAGATACATCTGCATAGCCGTGATTCATGACCAAGATAGGCTTGTAGCCACGCGCTATATAGTCAGCATCCCCACGAAGAAACTTATCCCGTTCTGTGATATATTGGTTGAACTTGGAGATGCTACGATTCAACTCCTCTGGGCTGAGGGATTCTTTCTGGATAAAAGCCGCCACATCTGGGTCTTTCATAATCTGCTGGACTAGGTCCTGATACTGAAAACGACTTGTCTGACGTTTGATAACATCACCCACACTTTCCATCTAGTCTCCTCCTTCTTCTAATCGGGCTAACATTTCTTGTTTTTTACGTTCTAGTTCCAGACGAGTCTCCTCGCTGGTTTGATTTTTATATTCTGGATTACTCCACTTAGGAACATTGGTCTTAGTCGAGCTAGTTTTCGATTTCTGGTCTTCTTGCCCTTTTTGCTGACGCTCTCGAATCCGAAGCACAGCTTCTTCTGCTGTCCGAATTTTTTGATAAGCATAGTCATTTGCGACCTTCATGGCATATTTTTCATTAACATTAGCCGAATCAACCTTGTTAAAGGTTAGAAGCAAGACGATATTGATGACTTCATCCAACAAGCCTAAAGACGCCATCTGGTGAAGGAGTTCTCGTTCGCTCTGGGTGATGTTCCCCTTACGCGTTTGCTTGATTTCCGCTAAAAAGTGCAGGGGAGTTTTATTTTTGGCTTCCCTGATAATGGTCATTTCTTTGGGGCTAAAGTCAGAAGGAACCTGCTTTTGCGCAAGCTTTTCACGCATGCGTTTGACTGAAATAACCTGAGCCAGCGCTGTCGCCTTGGCTAATTGATAAGTTTCAAACCAGGTCCATTTTTTTTCATCTGCGATGGCGAATAATTCCAAAACATCCGTTTGCTCGTCTTCAAAACGCAAGCCATCTCGAGCCATCAGACGCTGGAAATGTTCCAAATCAAAATCGTTTTTTAACTTGCTTTTAGACTCGCTTGGTGTCACTTCTTCAGTCAGGGTTGGAAAGACTTGGCTCAAAGAAACAGAGAGTGCTTCTCCCTCACTTGGAGCCTGCTTCATGGAAGCGACTGCAGTATCCCCAATCTTTTTCTCTAATAATCTGCTATAGACAGAATGGCTTAGAAATTCTTGACTGGAGAGGGGAGAATGAAGCTGCAATTCATAAGTTTCCCCCTTCTGATAAAGGGTCAACAAATCCAAAGCAGATAAGACTTTAAAGGATTGGAGCAAGGTCGGCATGCCGAAGTTTAAGTGATTGAGGATGTGGGAAAAGAGATGCTCCTTTTGCCCACCATCCCAAAAGGTAATGGTATATAGATAGAGGCTCAGTGCCTCCTGACCGATAATCGGGAGGTAGCACTGCACCAGAGAAGAGGTATCTTGCGACACCCGATTATTCTTTATAAAAGAAAAACGGTCATTTGGCTTCATCTATTTTTCCTTTTTCTTTTTTGAGGACTGGGTGATCTGCTGGAGCAGACTCTCCAACTCACTCACATCCTTAAAGCTACGGTAAACACTGGCAAAACGAACATAGGTAATCTCATCCAGCTCCGCCAATTCTTCCATGACTAAAGACCCAATATATTCGCTTTGGATCTCATTTTCACTGCGACTACGGAGTTTTTGCTCAATACGATTGACCACCATGTTGATTTCATCACTCGAAACAGGGCGTTTCTGGGCTGAGCGGATAATCCCATTAAAGATTTTATCTCTCGAAAACTGCTCTCGTGTACCGTCTTTTTTGACGACAACCAGCGTTCTTTCTTCTACTCGTTCATAGGTTGTAAAACGATGCTGACACTCGTCGCACTCACGTCTTCGACGGATGGTATTTCCTTCTTCGGCTTGTCGACTATCAACAACACTAGACTTGGTAGCCCCACATTTTGGACAACGCATGCATTTCCCTCCTTGTCGTTTTCTTTTCATTATACCATTTTTTGAGCAATTCCCAAAACAATTCTTATTTTTACTTGACAAGTTTTTTGTTTTATTGTATTATTTGATTAGAACAACAAAGGCAAAGAAAGGAGACTATGATGTCCTGGTCATTTGATAATACAAAACCGATTTATTTACAGATTATGGAAAAAATCAAATTACAGATTGTTTCCCATGAACTGGAACCCAATCAACAGCTCCCTACCGTGAGAGATTTGGCGAGCGAGGCTGGGGTCAATCCTAATACCATTCAGCGCGCCTTGTCTGACCTCGAACGTGAAGGATTTGTATATAGCAAGCGGACAACTGGTCGATTTGTCACCGAGGATTTGGACCTCATCCTTCAGTCCCGCAAACAACTTTCCGAGGAGCAACTGCAACAATTCGTCTCTTGCATGCTTCAATTTGGCTACAAAAAAGAAGAACTGCCAAATGTATTAAGCGACTATATTAAAGGAGTTTAAGACTATGACACTACTAGCACTTGAAAATGTAACAAAATCATATGGAGCAACTGCGGCACTTGACAATATCTCACTAGAGATCTCAGCCGGAAAGATTGTCGGGCTCCTTGGACCAAACGGATCCGGAAAAACAACCCTAATCAAACTGATCAATGGCCTCCTTCAACCAAATAAAGGACGTGTTCTTATTAATGGACAGGATCCAAGTCCTGCTACCAAGGCAATCGTCTCCTACCTACCAGATACAACCTACCTCAATGAAGAGATGAAGGTTAAGGATGCTCTAACCTATTTTAAAACCTTCTATCAGGATTTCAATCTCGAAAGAGCCCAACACCTTTTAGCCGATCTCGGTATTGATGAAAACAGTCGCCTCAAGAAACTATCAAAAGGGAACAAGGAAAAGGTCCAACTCATCTTGGTTATGAGCCGTGAAGCCCGCCTCTACGTTCTGGACGAACCAATCGGAGGCGTGGATCCAGCTGCCCGTGATTATATCCTCAATACCATCATCAATAACTACTCACCAACCTCTACGGTGCTGATTTCAACCCACTTGATTTCAGATATTGAGCCAATCTTGGATGAGATCATCTTCCTCAAAGACGGAAAAGTCGTCCGCCAAGGAAATGTTGATGATATTCGTTACGAGTCAGGTGAATCAATTGACCAGCTCTTCCGCCAGGAATTTAAAGCCTAAGCAAAGGAGATTATTATGTTTTGGAATCTAGTTTGTTATGAATTTAAAAATGTCAATAAATGGTATCTGGCACTCTACGGTGCTGTACTTGCAATTTCAGTTTTGATTGGAGCTTTTATTAACAGTCTTAGCCAGAGTTACAATCCTAACAATGCTGCTTATTTCATCTTCTTTTTAGTACTAGTCTTTGGAGGACTCAGCGTCACTCTTTGGATTGCAACAATCTTTTTAATCATCCGAAGATTCAAGGGTAGTGTTTATGACCGCCAAGGGTACTTGACCTTGACCTTGCCTGTCTCTGAGCACCAAATCATCATCGCAAAACTTTTAGGTGGTCTTGTCTGGTCCATCTTAAGCTATATCGTCTTTATCTTAAGTATATTGATTATCATCTTCTTAACACCAATTGAAAAAGACTTCACTGCCCTCTATAACTTCATTTCCCCTTACCTCAGCTACGGCTGGCTGTATGCCCTATCACTATTTGTCGGGTCAATCACATGGATTTTATCCATTTACCTCTCCATCTCTATCGGACAACTCTTTAACGAATATCGAACAGCTATGGGAATTTTAGCCTATATTGTCATTGCCATCGTCATTGGTTATGTTTCTCTCTTCTTAAGAGTTGACAATGACTTTAACGTGATGGCTGGTACAGAAATCTTGCGCGATCTCTTTTTATCAGCTATCTACTATCTCGGTACCTACTATATCTTGAAAAACAAGGTTAATTTGCAATAGTTTAAACGTCAAAAAAAGGATAACATCTCATCACTGAGAGGCTATCCTTTTCTTTATCTCATTTTCTAACTAGATTAAAAAATTGAATAAGTTCCTTTAATAACATCAAGACTCCAATTTTGTTCTAAAAGAGTTTGGATAAAATCTTTTTCTGATTGCGTAAGACTGGTTTTATTCCTGCCACAGCGTTTCTTATTGATTTTATATCGGTTATAGTAATCATAAGCAGAGTGCCCCTCTTTCAGATAGTTGATGACATTGTAGATTGTCTGTTTTGATCTGCCAAGTGAAGTCACAATATCTGAAACTTTTATGTTTTCTTGATAGTAAGCCTCTATCATTACAAGCTCGTTTGTGGTAAGATGAGTATAGGTCATTTATGTTGGTTCCTTTCAGACAAATGTGGTAGTTTATCTGAGCCTAACATAGATGGCTTTTTCTGTCTAGATTAATTTTACAAATTGGGTGTTAAAAAAATTGAATTAGGAATATAAAAAGTTCTAGTATTTGTACTAGAGATCAGACGGGCTTCTTTTTTGCTATGATTTTTAACAAAAAACTCTCGTTTTGCCAATAAAAGATGCTTGAAAGTTGGACAAGAAGGCTCTATAATGAGTTCAGGAAAAGAGGTAGGAAAAGTATGATTAGTGAAACGATTGCTCTGCTAAGGAAAAAGTCAGGTTATTCTCAGGAAAAATTAGCTGAAAAAGTAGGCGTATCTCGTCAGACTCTCAGTAAGTGGGAATTGGGCGACAGTTTACCGGATATTATTTCTTCAAGTCGTTTGGCAGAAATTTTTGATATCAGCTTAGATGAGTTGGTTAATGGGGATGTCTCTCCTTTTGCTACTAAAGCCAAAGAAGGGAAGTATATTTTTGGAACGGTAACTGTTGGTGAAAAGGGACAAATCGTCATTCCTGCACGAGCGAGAAAAATTTTTAACATCCAAAAAGACGACAGCCTTATGGTTTTAGGTGATGTCAATCAAGGCTTGGCCTTGTTGAAGAGCGATTTTTTTATTCAAGCTTTTGAAGAAATGGGGTTAATGAAATGAAAAAAATTACTGGTTTTGGTCTTAGCTTTGCAGTGTTTATATTTTTCTTGAATTTGATAGGCTGCTATGATTTTGTCATGGTAATGACGCGTAACCAGACTTATTTTGCAGAACATTATAATTCAGCTATTTTGGTTTACTTTAGCCATTATCCTGTTGTCTTTGTAATTGTGTGGTTTAGCCATTTGTTAGCTGCTACCTTGAGTCCGATTTTCTATTTTTTCAGAAGAAAATTAGCCCTTACTTTGGCTGGTCTTGCTTTCTGGGGAGATGCTCTGCTGATTCTATTGACCAGTCTTTTTAGGAATCGCATTCAGGTTTTTGGTTGGCAATTTTTCGTTGATTTGGTTGTTTTAGGATTGCTTGGCCTTTATTATCTGTATTTGCGTAAAATATTTCTTAGCACATCAGGAAAAACATCTAGGATTTTAAAATAGTCCTAGGTGTTTTTTGGTTATTTATGTATATTGTCTATAAATACGGCAAGAAAGTGAGAGAAGTGATTTTTTACTAAGAATCTGCTTCTGTCTAGCTTAATTTTACAAATTGGGAAAGTAAAAACCTATAACATACGATTCGAAAAAGCAAGGAACTTAAATTCCTTGCTTTTTAACTCAATATCAAACTAGCTACGATGGGGCTTACAAATACGTAGAGAATACCAGTAATACCGATAGCCAAGCCACCCATGGCTCCTGCTACTGAGCCATATCGGAAGGCTGTTCCTGTTCCAACTGCGTGACCTGTTCCACCAAGGGAAAGACCAACAGCTACTGGATCGTCTATTTTCAACCACTTCAAAAGGGTTGGTCCGATGACACTGGTTAAAATCCCAGTTGCCACAACAACAACCACGGTCACAGTCGTCAAACCTTGCAATTTTTCTGTGATTCCCTCTGCCATGGCTGTCGTCACTGACTTGGGAAAGAGAGAAATGGCTAGGAAAAAGTCCATGCCAAAGATTTTCGCAACTAAGGCCGTAAAACTAGTATTGACGATCACTGCTAGCAGACTACCAAAGAGAATACTTCGAGCATGGTGCTTCATCAGATGAAAACTCTTATAAAGCGGAATCCCTAAAGCCACTGTTGACGGAACAATCAAATTGTTCAGATAAACCCCACCTTGATAGTAGTCTTGGTAAGAAATACCAGTCACCTTTAGAAAAATAATGATAAAAACAGCCGACAAAAGCAAGGGCGTTGTCAAAGGATGGGGAAAACGTCTATAAATCAACATCCCCACTAGATAAGCAAGGATAGACAGGGCAAGTCCAAACAGGGGATTGGAAACAAATTCACTCATTTGGCATCTCCTTTCTCATAATCTCCCTCAAATCGTCTCTTGATGAACTGAACTACCACTGCTATGAGGATAATATTGATGACAGCCGCAAAAAAGACAATCAAGACGATGGGCAAGAGATAGGGAGCAATCACATCAAACTTTTCCATGATTCCCACCGCTGGCGGCAAAAAGAGAATGGTCATATTGGCCAGCAAAAAATTCCCCACCATGTTGACATGCCTGGTCCTTAACCACTTGAACTGCAGGGCTAGAAAGAGAATCATCAAGCCGATAATACTGCCTGGGATGGGCAGATGAAAGAAACTGGAGATTCCCTCACCGATCAATGAAATCACAAAGAGAATCATTAATTGAACATATAATTTCATTCTAAACTCCACGAAATAGACTTCTTGCATATCAGTTTACTCTTTTTTCAGAAAATTTCAAGGAAATATTGCAATTCTTCTCTCTTGCACGGATTAGTTAAAAGTAGTATAATCATTGCATGCGCAATCATCTTGTATTGCAGAAACAGTCACTAATGACTTTGTGATTTTTACTTTGAAAAGAAAGGAGAAAGCAATGACCTACTTAGAAAAATGGTTTGACTACAACCGCCATCAAAAAGAAATGGAAGCCTTGTTGGAAGAAACTATTGCCCAGCAGAGTGAACAAAGGCTGAACTTGAAAGAGTTTTACCTGCTCTACTATTTGGATCTAGCCGATGAAAAATCCTTACGACAGATTGATTTACCCGATAAACTCCATCTCAGTCCGAGCGCTGTTTCGCGAATGGTGGCCCGCCTGGAAGAGAAAAACTGTGGTCTGCTTAGTCGCCGATGTTGCGATCAGGATAGACGGGCTAGCTTTATCTGTCTGACTGACGAGGGACAAACAACCCTAGCTTACCTGCAAAAAGCCGTCGAAGAAAGACTGGAAATGAGTCTTGATTTCATTTCTTAATCAGATTTTCAGAAAAAGTTGCGTGCGCAATCATTTTTCTTGACATTCCTCTTTTCAAGGAGTACAATAAAGTCAAGATCAAACAACAAAGGAGTTTTATATGATCGAAATTACCTATCTAGACGCCAGCAAGCAAGAGAGAACCATGACTTTCGAGTCATACCAAGACTTTGAACGTTCGCAACATGCCTGCCTCATCGGCGTCGCGGATTACTATACTGTCCAAAAATTAACCTACAATGGTCATGACTTGGACTACCATGGGACTTATGGAGATGTCTTCTTCTATCTCATGAAACAAGATTTAAGCCAATATAATTAAAAAGGAGAAATACAATGGTAAAAGCAATTACAGATGCAACATTTGAACAAGAAACAAAAGACGGTTTGGTCTTGGTAGACTTCTGGGCAACTTGGTGTGGTCCATGTCGTATGCAAGGTCCAATCTTGGACAAATTGTCTGAAGAACTTTCAGAAGATGTCTTGAAAATCGTTAAAATGGACGTCGATGAAAATCCAAACACAGCTCGTGCTTTTGGAATCATGTCTATCCCAACTCTTCTCTTCAAAAAAGACGGTCAAGTGGTGAAACAAGTTGCAGGTGTTCATACTGCAGAACAAATCAAGGCCATCGTTGCTGAATTGAGCTAATCACACGAGAGACCAAGTACTTTATTTGGTCTCTTTTTTCCTGCCCTTTGCCATTTTTCAAAAAATATGCTAGACTGTAGATAGAATATTACGATGTTTGGGACATGCCATCGCTAAAAAAAACCTCTACTTGGTATTTTTTAGCTCCCCTCAAGGGAGCTTTTTGCGTGCTCTGAACATTTTCCACTTTGGAAGGAGTACTATGAAACGTCAATCAGCCTTGGTCGTCTTTAGTGGCGGTCAAGATTCCACAACCTGCCTCTTTTGGGC
Source organism: Streptococcus sp. HMSC072D05 (assembly GCF_001815805.1). GTDB lineage: Bacteria > Bacillota > Bacilli > Lactobacillales > Streptococcaceae > Streptococcus. Next base: position 69,883 of record NZ_KV821994.1, on the reverse strand, counting down.
TAAAGAACACTATGAAACAGTCGAAGCCGTCACCTTTGCCTACGGCCAACGCCATCATCTCGAAATTCAAGTTGCTAGAGAAATCGCTAAGGAACAGGGCATTCGTCATCACATCTTAGATATGTCTCTGCTGGGACAAATCACTGAAAATGCCTTGACCTCTGATCTGGAGATTGAGCAAAAAGAGGGAGAGGTTCCCAATACTTTTGTTGACGGTCGCAACCACCTCTTTCTATCCTTTGCAGCAGTTCTTGCCAAGCAACGAGGTATTAATGATATCGTGACAGGTGTCTGCGAGACAGACTTCTCAGGCTACCCTGACTGCCGTGATGTCTTTATCAAATCCCTTAATGTTACTCTCAACCTTGCCATGGATTATGACTTTGTTATCCAAACACCTCTCATGTGGCTAGACAAGGCTGAAACTTGGGAGTTAGCCGACCAACTTGGTGCCTTTGACTACGTTCGTGAGAAGACCTTAACCTGCTACAATGGGATTATCGGAAGTGGCTGTGGAGATTGTCCAGCCTGCCACCTACGTCAGCATGGTTTAGATGTTTATCTTTCACAGAAGGGAGAGGGCTAATGTTTTTCGCACCTAAAGAAATCAAACAGGAAACTGGGGAGTCTCTCGTCTACAATCCTCACAGAACCTTAGTTTCAAAAGAATTCACTTTCGACGCTGCCCACCACCTCTTTCACTATGAGGGAAAATGCAAATCCCTGCACGGCCACACCTATCATTTGCAAATCGCTGTCAGTGGATTTTTAGATGAACGGGGCATGACCTATGACTTTGGAGATATTAAAGCGATCTACAAGGACTACTTAGAACCCCACTTGGATCATCGCTATCTCAATGAAACCCTGCCTTATATGAACACGACTGCTGAAAATATGGTTTACTGGATTTTCCAAACCATGAGTCAAGAGTTGCCAGACGAACGCAGTCTCCGTTTGGAATACGTTCGCCTCTATGAAACTCCGACTGCATTTGCGGAGTTTAGACGGGAGTGGCTAGATGACTAGAGAACGTGTCCTCAAACTACCTGTTCTGGAAATTTTTGGGCCAACCTTTCAAGGTGAAGGTCGTGCTATCGGGCAGAAAACCATGTTTGTCCGCACTGCTGGTTGCGACTACCATTGCGACTGGTGCGACTCTGCCTTTACTTGGGATGGTTCTGAAAAACCTACTCGTATGACAGCTGATGAAGTCATTGCTGCCTTAGATAAATTAGGAAGCTACGACTATGTAACCCTATCTGGCGGAAATCCCGCAATCTTAGCAGCCAACATGGCCGAACTCGTCACCAAGCTCAAAGAACGTGGTGTCACTCTGGCAGTTGAGACTCAAGGTTCTCGCTGGCAAAATTGGTTAAAAGATATCGACCAAGTCACTCTGAGTCCTAAACCTCCTTCATCAAAGATGGAAGTCAACTTTGAGACCTTGGACTTTATCGTTTCCCAACTAGATCCAGACAAGGTCACCTTTAAAATCCCTGTATTTGACGATAACGATTTGGCCTTTGCCAAAGGGATTCAAGAGCGCTACCAACCAGATGTCCTCTTCTTATCAGCTGGAAATCCTGAGCCCAAGGCTACAGGCAATATTGTCCAAGACCAACTAGACCGTCTCAAAGAACTCTGGGAACGCGTCGCTACTGACGATAGCTGGGGCAATGTCCGCGTCCTTCCTCAACTTCATACCCTCCTCTACGACAACCAACGTGGTGTTTAAGATTAGAAAGAAAAAATCATGTCACAACAAGAAGAAATGAAAAACCTAAGCCTACTAGGCAATAAAGAAACCAACTACATTTTCGACTATCAACCAGAAGTCCTCGAATCCTTTGACAATCGTCATGTTGAAAATGACTATTTCATCAAATTCAACTGTCCTGAATTTACCTCGCTGTGCCCTATCACTGCTCAACCAGACTTTGCGACCATTTATATTTCCTACATTCCTGACAAGCTCTGTGTCGAGTCAAAATCCCTCAAACTCTACCTCTTTAGCTACCGAAATCATGGGGATTTTCACGAAAACTGTATCAACACCATAGGGAAAGACTTGGTCAACTTGCTAGACCCTCGCTATTTAGAAGTCTGGGGAAAATTCACTCCGCGCGGTGGCATTTCAATTGACCCCTACTACAACTACGGTAGACCTGGAACTAAGTATGAAGGATTGGCAGAACAGCGTCTCTTCCAACACGACCTTTATCCAGAGAAAATTGACAACCGTTAAACAGATACGAAAAAGCCCTGTTCCTCAAACTGAGGAGCAAGGCTTTTTGAATTTCAATTATTCTTCTGTTCCAAGAAAGTTTTTCGCAACAAGGGCTGCAAGAACGCCACCAACGATTGGCGCAAGGATGAAAATCCATACTTGTTGAAGGGCTGCGCCACCTACCAAAACAGCAGGTGCCAAGCTACGAGCTGGGTTAACTGAAAGTCCAGTAATGTTCAAGCCCACAAGGATCAAGGCTGTCAATGACAAACCAATCACCAAACCAGCGATTGCGCCATTGCCTTTGCTTGCTGATGTTACAGTCATGATAACTAGGACAAACAAGAAAGTTGCGATGACTTCAAACAAGAATCCACCAAAGGCAGTGACACCTTTTGCCAAGGCATTTTCACCAAGACTAGCAGTTGACATGCCTGAGTTAGACAAGAGGAAGAATACTGCAGCTGACGCAAGGAAAGCTCCAACTACTTGTCCAAGGATGTAGTTTACAAGTTCTGAAGATGACAAACGTTTGTTTACAAACATAGCAATCGAAACGGCTGGGTTCAAATGAGCACCTGAAACAGTTCCGATTGAGAAAGCTGCAACCACGATTGCCAAACCAAAGGCAAAAGCAATTCCAAGGTGTCCAAGGCCATTAAGACCATTTCCAAAAACAACAGCTCCTGTTCCGATGAACACAAGCATAAATGTACCGATTAATTCAGCAACAAATTTTTTCATGATAAGTCTCCTTTTTTTCAAACTATGTATTAGTCTATCAAAAGAAGGAAAGGGTTTCAAGAAAATTGACTGGAAAGTTTTTGTAGAAAGCCCATTAGAATTCTAAAAAAGACTACTACAAGAGAAAATAATAAAACTCTTTTTCTGCTTATCCTTCAAGAATGTCAGAAGCTTTCAAATACTTGCTTAAAAGAATACATCCCTCAATCATACCTTTTCTAGTAATTCATGCAAAAGAATGAAGAGAATGGTATAATTGATACTATACAATAAATGTTCTTGGCAAAGGAGACTACCATGAGAAAAAAGTTTAGAGTTTATTTTCTAACCACTGCTACAATTTTAGCATTTGGCCTCGTCGGCTGTTCATCTAAACCATCAACCACTGCTACAAGCAATACAGAAGCTACTACAAATACAGAGACAAGAACCTACCATAAGAAAGATGTAACTGGTCCTGCTGCTTCATTTGACTGGAATGCCAAAGTTGAACCTACCAACTATGAGAGAACCTTTGTTGAAACAAACAGTGGCAGTCAATTTAATAAAACTTTAGATCGCACGAAAGAGGCGGCTGAGAATCTTGAAAAAAAGAAAAAGGAAATTTCGGATCCTAAGGTTCAAACAGCCCTCAAATTAGTGGATGCCGTCTTTGTCAATCAAGAAAATCTTGACCTAGTTGTGAAATCAGCGGGTGCTAGCAATCAAGAAGAGTTATTTGATAAGATTTGGAACGAATATTTAGTCCCTGAGTTAACTAAAATCCGTCCGAATTTTTCAAATGATACCGTCTTTGAATATAAAGGAGAAAAATATCCTCTCAAAATTTATGCACCTATGTTTTTCAAGGTCAACACCAATGCATTAGGAAAAGCAGGTGCCTATACTCTTGAGGACTATAAGGTAGAAGGCGACCTGGTTTATTTGAAATTTATGTCCCCAGCTGTAGATACTTACCAATACGAAGTCAAAGCATCCTATCACACAGACAATCTCGAATTCTTTCAAGGACTGGTGGAAGAACAACAAAAGGTTCTTGAAACAGACTATGGCAAAGCTCTAAATATTCGATTTGTTTATCAATTAGCGGCGCTTGATTTTAAAGCGAACAACTACGTAGACTTAGAGGGAATGGATTATCTTGATCGTAACACCCATTACCTTGCCATAAAAGTGGATAATAATGGTGAAGCTAGCCTTGATAATGAAAATCTCGCCAACCTTTTACAAATTAGCATGAAGGCTTCAAATGAAGCCAATAAAGGAAAATTTGAATAAATCTTCAATGCATGAAAAAATCACCTCAAACAGGTGATTTTTGTGTATTCATCTTATCGATAAACCGTCTTAAATCCGACACTGGATACCCTTACTCTCCCAACTCTGCACTGTAGGCGATAATCTGGTCAACCGTGTCTGACAAGAACTGGATGGTATCACGGAGTGGTTTGTCCGTTGAGATATCGGCTCCGATAATCATGGCTGACTCAAGCGGTGTCTTGCTACCGCCAGATTTAAGGAGATTGAGCCAGTCTTCAGCTCCAGTTTCTGAATGTTTCAGAGGAAGGTAACCCGCAGTCGAGATGACAAGTCCGGCTGAGTAGGTGTAGCTATACAAGCCCATGTAGTAGTGGGCCTGGCGCATCCAAGTCAAAGAAGCATCGTCGTCAATTTCAATAGCATCTCCCCAGAAATCCGTCAAGACTTCCTTCATAATGCTGTTAAGTTTGCTTGCTCCGAAGGTTTCTCCTTCTTCAATCAATGTATAAACCTTACGCTGGAAGGCTGCTTCCAAGAGGTGGGTGATGAAATTATGGAAGTAGGTATCTGTTAAGCGGTGGGCAAGGGCAAAGCGTTTTTGACGTGGGTCATCAGACTGGTGCTCCAAGTAATCACTGAGAAGCAATTCATTGAAGGTTGATGGCGCTTCGACATAGTAGGTTGACATGTGGGCATTGAAGTAGCTTTGGTGATTGTCTGAAAAGATAAATTGACCAGAATGTCCGATTTCATGAATCAAGGTATAGACATCACTCAAACGACCAGTCCAGCTCATGAGGACATAAGGGTGCACGCGATATGGATCCGCCGCATAACCACCAGAATCCTTGCCACTATTAGCAGCGAAGTCCACCCAGCGTTCTTCTTGATAGCGCGCAACTTCCTGACAATATTCTTGTCCCAAAGGTTCTACTGACTTCATGACCAAATCATAGGCGTCATCAATAGTCACTTCAGGATTCAGGGCGCTGTCCAAGTCCAATTTCCAGTCTGCAAAGGTCATCTTTTCAAGACCATTCACCTTGGCAACATGCTTGAGGTATCTCTGAGCAACTGGCGCAAAATCCTTCATGATGAGGTCAATCTGGCGGTCAAACATGGCACGGTCAACTTCTTGCTCAGCTAGGAGATAATCAAAGACTGAGTCATAGCCCTTCATATCAGCCAATAGTTTTTCAGACTTAACTTGGGCTAAATAGGCTGCAGCTGCCGTATTTTGATGCTTACGGAGTCCCTCTGAGAAGGAGCGGAAAGATTTCTCACGAACCTCAGCGTCCTCGTGGTTTTGGTAGAAATTCTCATAGGTAACAAAGCTGTTTTTATAGGTCTTGCCATGGGCTTCAAAGTCAGCCATTTCAAAGTCCCCAGCTCGCATCTTAGTGTAAATGTCCTGTGGACTGTAGAAAACTTCTCCCAGATTTGTCAAAGCCTTCTCCACATCAGCCCCTAGGTAGTGGGCTTTTTTGATTTTGGCCTGACGAATGGCTGCCGTCAAGTGAGGCAATTTACCCAAACGGTCCAAGACCTCCTCGTCTGCAGCCACCAAGGCGTCGTCAAAGAAGGTCAAGGCTACGCTGGCATCAGTTTCAAATTCCATCCCAGCCTGGGCAATATTGGCAAATTCTTCATTGCTATAATCTGTCGTCTGAGGCATAAATGCGTAATTGCCGATATGGCTCATCTGGATATAGATTTGTTCCAATTCCGTAAAGGCCTTCTCAAAATCCTCAAAAGTATGAAGATTGCCCTTGTAATCACGGCTAAATTGATTGATGTCTTCGCGCGTTTTCTCGATTGCACGCAAGAAATCCTCACGGTCTTGGTATAGGGCTGTTAAGTCCCAAAGTTCCTTTTCTGGAAATTCTGAACGGTGTTTTTGTTCCATTTTCTTCCTCTTATTTCTCTAATTCTACTAAAACACTAAGGACTGATAAGGCGTAAAGTGGTGCTGTTTCAGCTCGCAAGATGCGAGGACCAAGCCCTGCCAAGACTGCTCCTTTAGCTTCAAAACTTTCAATTTCTACTGGTGAGAGACCGCCTTCTGGACCAAAGATAAAGAGCAATTTAGCTCCTTTTTCAAGGCCAGTGACTGCTTGTAAGAGCGCAGCGGCTTCTCCCTCTTTTGCTGATTCTTCATAGGCCACTACAATAGAGTCAAACTGGTCAAACTGAGCTAGAAAATCTGCTTTTTTCTCGAAAAGCTGAATACTTGGAACGATATTACGCTTGCTTTGTTCGGCTGCTCCAAGGGCGATTTTTTCTAGTTTTTCGACTTTCTTGCCTAGTTTCTTGCCATCCCACTTGGCAACGGACCAGTCGGCAGGGAAGGCCCAGATTTGACTGGCTCCCAGCTCCGTCACTTTTTGAGTGATGAACTCCAGCTTGTCTCCCTTGGGAAATCCAGATGCGATAGTCACCTGGACTGGTAGTTCCACATTGTCAGTTAATTCTTGGACCAACTCAAACTGACGATTTTCCACATCTATCACGCGCGCCAAGCGCTTGATGCCATCATCAAAGACTAAGGTCACCTCATCCTCTTCTTTCAGGCGCATGACCTGAAACATATGCTTGCTAGTTTCCTTGTCCTTAATGGTGACAGGAGAGACTGCACTACCCTTGACAAAATACTGCTGCATGCTAGCCTCCAATCACACCTGAAATATCCTTGGTTTTCTTAAAGACACAGGCATTCCATTCCCCTTGAATCATGTGAGTTTCAAGGAAAAATCCAGCTGACTCAGCTGACTCGCGCACCATGTCCCACTTGTCCTTGATAATGCCACTCATGATGAGGTAGCCTTCATCCTTGACCAAACGATAAGCATCCTCTGTCAGATGAATGAGAATATCCGCCAAGATATTAGCCACGATGACATCTGCCTCAATCTCCACACCCTTAAGCAAATCTCCAGTAGCAACATGGATATTTTCCATGCCAGGGTTGAGCTCAATATTTTCCTGAGCGACACGAACTGCCACATCATCCAGGTCATAGGCAAAAATTTCCTTGGCACCAAGAAGCGAGCTGGCAATGGAGAGAACACCTGATCCAGTTCCCACATCCAGCACAGTTTCGCCGCCACGAAGAACCTGCTCCAAGGCAAAGAGGCTCATCTTAGTGGTTGGATGCGTCCCAGTCCCAAAGGCCATGCCTGGATCCAGTTTGATAATCTTTTCTCCAGCAGTCGCCTCATAGTCCGTCCAGGACGGCACAATGGTCAAGTCATGAGTGATGCGAGCTGGCTCATAGTATTTCTTCCAGTTGTCTGCCCAGTCTTCCTCAGCCAAGGCAGTCGTGCCCATCTTGACCTCTCCTAGATCCATAAAATCGGTCAATTCTGCTAGACGAGCCTGCAAATCCGCCTCAACCACTGCCACATCAACCGTATCAGGATAGTAGGCGGTCACTACGATTTCTTCTTGTTGCTCGACCTCTGGGAAAATCTCACCAAAACGGTCGACATTCCCCACATAGTCCATGCTGTCTTCGATCGCAACACCTTGCGCCCCCAGCTCAATCAAGAGATTGGAGACCAGCTCCTCTCCCTCACGCTTCACTGTAACTTTTAACTCTTGCCATGTTTCCATTTTGAATCTTCCTTATTTTTCTTGAATTCCTCAATCACATCTGTGTAGTGTTCTTTCATTGCGCTATGAATCTGCTGTTTAAAAATACCAAACGTAAGATAATAAACAAATAGAACAATTCCTGCTAACAGTATCAAAAATAAAAAATATACTGAAAGGGGCAGTACGAGACCTCTACCACTCAGTAAGGGTATAGCAAGCATTAATACCCAAATAACAGCCATAGAAATCCCAGCTACTTTCGTACCACTTTCTCTCTGCTTCTTTAACTTTAAATATTCCATATAGATGAATGTAGCTTCTTCTCTAGAATATTGTCCAGTTTTTAGTTTGCGTTTAACTTCCTTATTTAGTGTCGTTGTTGCAATTGCAAAAATCATTTTATTTCCTCCAAATAATCCCTCACTCTATCCTGCAACTGGGGTACAACCCTATCTGAGCCAAGAAACTCGTCAATGCCCATCAGTTTGTAGCCCTGCCCTTCATCACCAAAGACAATCTTGTCAAACTGTTCCTGATCCAATTTTCCAACTAGAAAGACGGATTCCTTCCCCTCAAAAAGCATACTTGGGTACACCTTACTCCAAAGCAGGCAATCCTCAGTCAGATGAATTCCTAATTCTTCGTAAACTTCACGCGCCGCGCACTCAAAAGGACTTTCATCGCCCTCTCGTCCGCCACCTGGCAATTCCCACATATTGGGCCAAGGAATGCTTACCTTATCATCACGCAAGATAGTTAAAATCCTATCCTCACAAAAGAGGGCAATTTTGCAACCTGTAAAATCAGAAATTTTTATTTCCATATCAGACTCCTTCGGATAATTCTTTCTCCAACTCTGCTAACCAGTTTTCATAATAACGTTTCTCATCCCGCACCAAACGGCTAGTCACCATGTTTTTTCTAGCAATTTTTATAGCCTTGTCAGTCTGATCCCTATCTTTCTTTACCAGAAATTGATACCAGGCTTGCATTATCTGCGTGTCTGCCATTTTTAGAGATAAGAAGGACTTGACTCCTCGATTACTTGCATATTCCTCTGCTTTCTCATGATCCCTTTCTAGCAAGGCAATTTGAAGAAGATATAATTGAGAAATCGTTTTAGACATTGGATTATCTGTTTTCTCTAGCAAAGACTGAAACTGTCGCTTAGCAAGTTCTATATTATCATCCAATATGAATACCAGTCCCTGAAAAATCTGAATGCTTTCTGCAAAACTCCCCCTCACATCCTCAGCAACAGGCATGATAAAGTCTTTCAAATCATATTCTTGAGGAGCTAGCAAGGTCTGGGCAGAATGCCTCAATACCAAGTAGGCGTATTTGGTATTTCAGGGTGTTGTAGCAATTCCCAGATTTTCGCTCCATCGGTAATCCCAACTGGCTTTGCATTGATGAGAAGAAAAGATAGATTTAGACAAATCCAAGTAGTCGCAAAATACCAGCTTCTTGTCAAAACTCCATACAATATCGCCAATAACATCAAACCAAGATGAACCATCAAGCCTCCTGCAAGCATCAGGATGATTCTTCGATTGCTTTCATCTTCCTTCAATCCAATATACTGAGCACCAACGTTTTTCAGAACAGCTGTTCGACTAAGAGAAAACTTGCCTGACTTTTTGGTCAACAGAAAATTCCCTAGTCCAAAAGCCACTAGTCGATAGCCTGTCAGGTAACCGCAAACTGCATGTCCCAGCTCATGAAGGATAAATATCAGATAGATGCTGAAAAAAGTAAATAGGTAGCCTGGAATAAAGACTAAAGAAAAATCTAACTCTTTAAAGGCAATCGTCCCAAAAACAAATCCCAGCATCAAAAAAACAAAGGACAGACTAGAAATAAAAGACAAGCCTATTTTCTTCATATACTTCCTCGCTAGTTCCTAATATCTCGGATAAGGATAAAACCCTCCTTCTTCCAAGCCGACTTTTCCCTCTTCAAAGACTTCTTGGTTCCATTCCATGACGAACTCTTCTGCTTCTGGGTCTTCCAAAAAGTCCATGAGCGCATCCAGCCCAACCTCGGCAGTGTCTTTGAGGAATAGCGCAAAATAAGCTAAAAACTCGCGAGAGAAACCTTTCTTGGGTAGATAAGGGATAACTGTCAAATAGTCTTCCTCATTGACTGTTGACTTGGCAGGATTGTAAAAGAGTACCGCTTCTTCAAAAAGAATGTCGTCTGATGAGACCTCTCCATCCTCATCCAGCATCTCTACTCCCGCAGCATTTTGTGCTTCCAATAAAAAACTCACTTCAACTGCATGATTGCGCTTGTCCCAGCTAATCTCAAAGTCAAAGGGAAAGTTCTTGTCCAATTCTTCCTCTAAAATATCTAAAAATCCGTATGTTGCCATTTTGTCCTCTTTCTATGCGACTCTTAAATCGCCCCGATTACTCGGAAATATGCTAAAATAGATACTACCATCTTACCACATATACATCAGAAAATCCACGCTAGAAAGGACTGCTATGCCAGACAATCTCGCGCTTCGCATGCGCCCTAAAACCATCGACCAGGTCATTGGTCAGGAACATCTGGTCGGGCCTGGAAAAATTATCCGCCGCATGGTGGAAGCCAACCGCCTGTCCTCCATGATTCTTTATGGACCTCCGGGAATCGGCAAGACCAGTATTGCCTCTGCCATCGCAGGGACGACCAAGTATACCTTTCGAACTTTCAATGCGACAGTAGATAGTAAAAAAAGACTCCAAGAAATCGCGGAAGAGGCGAAATTCTCTGGTGGTCTCGTCCTATTACTAGACGAGATTCATAGACTAGATAAAACCAAGCAAGATTTCCTCTTGCCTCTTTTGGAAAGTGGACTAGTCATCATGATTGGGGCTACAACTGAAAATCCTTTCTTTTCTGTCACTCCTGCCATTCGTAGCCGTGTTCAAATTTTTGAGTTGGAACCTCTGTCTAACCAAGACATCAAAGAGGCTCTGCAAATAGCTCTAAGTAACCCTGAGCGTGGTTTTGATTTTCCAGTAGAACTAGATGAGGATGCGCTGGATTTTATTGCTACCTCTACAAACGGAGACCTTCGCTCTGCCTTCAACTCACTGGACTTGGCTGTTCTCTCTACCCCTGAGAATGACGAGGGCATTCGCCATATCACCCTCGACATCATGGAAAATAGCCTGCAACGGAGCTATATTACCATGGACAAGGATGGAGATGGCCACTATGATGTTCTCTCAGCCCTGCAAAAGTCTATCCGTGGCTCAGATGTGGATGCCAGTCTCCACTATGCTGCCCGCTTGATTGAGGCTGGTGATTTGCCAAGTCTCGCTCGTCGCTTGACTGTTATCGCCTATGAAGATATCGGCTTAGCCAATCCTGAAGCTCAGATTCACACCGTGACTGCTCTGGATGCTGCCCAGAAGATTGGGTTCCCAGAAGCCCGCATTCTCATTGCCAATGTCGTGATTGATTTGGCCCTTTCTCCAAAATCCAACTCAGCCTATGTAGCTATGGATAAGGCACTTGCTGACCTCAAAACATCAGGGCACTTGCCTATTCCGCGACATCTGCGTGATGGGCACTACAGTGGAAGCAAGGAACTGGGGAATGCCCAAGACTATCTCTATCCTCACAACTATCCTGGAAATTGGATTAAACAAGACTATCTGCCAGAAAAAATTCGTAATCATCACTATTTCCAAGCAGAAGATACTGGTAAATATGAACGGGCTTTGGCTCAAAGAAAGGAAGCTATCGACCGTTTGCGAAAAATCTGAAATCCTTTTCAAAAAATTGCACTTTCCTCTTGATTTTTTTTGAAAAAGTGGTATTATATAAACATAGAAACGCTGTGGTGTACGACTTCACACTTAAGTGTTGACCGACTATTTTTTGTATTATTAGGGAAACAAAAGTCTTCTAACAGCATGTAGGCCGTCTCACACGGAAACAGCTTCAGTTAGAGCGAGTTGCCCACCTGCTTAATTGCGCGGGTTCAATACAAACCGTGAAGTTTCGGCACCAATACAGCTTTTTTCTTTGCCTCCTTAGCTCAGCTGGCAGAGCAGCGGACTCTTAATCCGTGGGTCACAGGTTCGATCCCTGTAGGGGGCATCTAAATACAACAGGAAAAAGCCTTGTAAATCAAGGCTTTTTTTGCTTGTCTATAACTGATTTACCCCATCATTTGTCCCACATTTTAAATCTATCTTTTCTTTTTGAATCAAATTACATCTTAACAAATAGTGTAAAGCCAGTTACTTTTGCTTTGATGCCATACAATATTTTCATGTAGAGAAGACAAATTTTATCTTCTCTTTTTATTTTCAAAATAATAAAAACTGATTTTCTTTTCATAAATCAGACTGAAACTTCCAAATTTTCCATTTTGTTTATTGACATTTCCTCTAAAAAGGTGTATAATATTTTTATTATCAAACTATACTATACTATATAGGGGGTATTGAAATGAAATTTTCTAATCGTTTACTGCTATTCCTTGCAGGAGTTGTTTTTGTCCTTTTAGGACTTTTCCTATTTACAAACCCAGTAGCTAATCTTGTTGCTTACAGCTGGTGGATTGCATTTGGTTTACTGGTTTCTTCTATAGCAGCTATTTTAGGCTATTTCTCTGTACCAAAAGAGCTTCGCTCACCAGCTCATCTTTTCCAAGGGATTGTTAATCTTCTCTTAGCTCTTTACCTCGTTGCCTATGGCTTTGTGACGCTGCCAGTTGTCATTCCAACTATTTTAGGAATTTGGTTAATTGTAGAAGCCATTATAGCTTTCTTTAAAGGCAATCGTTTGGGATTGATTTTCCCTATTATTGGCAACCATATCATGTGGATAGCGTTGCTTGCATTTTTACTAGGTCTAGTGATTTTGTTCAATCCAGTAGCTACAAGTGTCTTTGTCGTTTATGTCGTTGCCTTTGCATTTTTAATTGTTGGTTTCACCTATATCCTTGATGCCTTTCGTAAATAATCTAGCTGCCATTTTGGGCATATTAAAAAAGCTGGGAAGTTACATTCTCAGCTTTTTCTGTTGCTTCCTTAGCTCAGTTGGTAGAGCAGTAGACTCTTAAGCTATGGGGCGCAGGTTCGAGCCCTGCAGGGGGCATCTAAATCAACAGAAAAAAGCCTTGAAACCAAGGCTTTTTTTAACGTCTAATAGCTTTTTGTAGAAAAGTATTTAAAAATAAAAGAGAAGAGAATCTCTCACTCTCTTCTCAGTATATCTTATTAAATTTAGTTTTTCTTAATCTACCTGATTTTCCTTTGCAACGACAAATTCTTTAACCAGTCGATAGATAACAGCAAATACGGGGGTAAAGAATATCATTCCAAGTAGTCCGAAAAGATTCCCTCCGATACTAGCAGCCGCAAGCGTGAAAATAGCTGGCAAACCAATAGACTGCCCTACAACTCTAGGATAAATAAGGTTTCCTTCAATCAGCTGTATAACTTGATATAGAAGAAGAGAAAGTAAGGCTTGAGTAGGACTCACTGTGAAGATAAAAATCGCTCCCACAACACAAGCAATCATAGGCCCTACATAAGGAATGAACGATAGCACTCCTGCAAAGATACCTGTCATTACTCCATAGGGTATCCCAAACACGCTGTAACCAACCGCTATCATAACTCCTATGATAACTGCTTCAATCAGCTGACTCATCAAAAATTGGTCATAAGTCTCTAGTGCTACTTGTCCAATGTAAGTCAACTTTATCACCACCTTCTCTGGAAGAAAAACTTTTAGAAGTCGACTCGTCATCGCTGCCAAATGTTCCTTACTGGATAAAAATAAAAAGGTGAAGACTATAATCAAAAAGGCATTCATCAAACTTGAAAAAATATTGCCGATATTACTAGTCAGACCTGATAAAAAACCTATCAAAGCTTGGCTAATAGAACTAGATTGTCCCTGTATGCCTGATACGATAGTTGACAACATGTCTTTGGTTACAAATTCCGAGCTGTCTAGCAATTTCCCAAGTTGAGTCAGGACTGTTGAAAGGACTGCTCCCAGCTGACTAATAGTCTGAGCTAGGGTTGGCAGCACCAAAACCAAAAGAGCAATCACGATTAAGATAAGAGCTAGGAAAACAAGTACCATGGCAATCGGACGACGCAACTCTGCCTTTACCTTCAATTTAACTAAATACTGTTCAATTTTTTTCATAGGAACATTAAGCACAAAAGCAATAACAGCACCATAAATCAAGGTTGATATTACATCAAAGAGAGAGATTGCTCCTGATATAAAGCTCGATGCATTCAGAATTACAAGAGCAACCAGCCCTATAAAAAGGATTAACGGAGTATATTTTTTAACTAAGTTCATAAATTCTCCTTAATAAACATGTTTAGATACGACTATACTATTTGGTTTTTCAAACTCTCGATCAAGGTAGGCTTGGTAAGTTCCTGGAGCGATAAATCCTTTGGGTGAGAGGATATCGGTGCCAGCCTGACCGACTATGGTATCAGCCAAGAGCACACAGTTTGTAGATAAGACAAAGTAGGATTTAAACTTAGATTTGATAAATTTATAAAGTTCCCCATCTGTCTCGTGTCTGATTTTATAAGCGTAGGTGTAGTCTTCCTTACCATCACCTGTCATGATTTTATCTGCACTTGGCTCCCATGGAATTGTCAGTTGTTTCAATTCAGCCAACTTTTTCTGAACTGCTTTTTCCATTTCAGGCGTCAAATATATCCCATAACCAAAAAGCGTTTTTTGACTCTCACGTTTACATAGGTCAATGTACTTGTCACGATCACAGAAATATAAGACACCATCTCCTACCATGCCAAATAAGGTCTCAGAAGACGGATCATAGTTGCCATAAGAAATAACACGGCCTTGATAGCAGATATCCACATGACCAATTGCCGAAAACAGAGAGGTCTCAGCTGTATGAACAAAAATTTCAAGCTCCGCTGTCTTACCAGACTTCACCATTCCAAGATGGATATCTTCTTCCTCATCAGCATTTTCCAGCATAAATTTGTTAATTTTTGCTAAAGTTCTTGCAGGGATGAGAGCGGCTAGGACAATAGGTAAGCTAATTCTAATGCGACGTTTGAGATGGTTTTTCCCAATTTCCTCCTCAAACAAGAAACCATCACGGATATTGGACACACCATAAAGGAAAAAATAAGCCCCTAATACAAAGAGTTGAAAGACAGAATTTCCTGTAGAGGACAAAAGACTAGTCCCACCAAGAAAAACTAGTACGAGTCCATCTAGTAAGAGACGAAAACGAGGTCGAATTTTGTTTTTGCGGTAGAGAACATAGGTGACAAGGTTGATAGTAGCATGAAAAATCTGATAAACTCCAATCACAAGAGCCAAAATATAAATCGGCACATCCGTCGCAAAATTGGAGCCAAGCAAATATCCCAGCACTAACAATTTAACCAGTGCAACTCCCAAGGTGTCCGTTGACTGACTTTTTTTGAAAATACGTAATACTAAATCTAAGACCGTTGCTATCCAAGCTAAAAACAGAACCAGTCGAATAACCGTTACTGGCAACCAAGTCCCCGTAACCATCAAGATAAGACCTAGCAGAACAAATAAGAAACCCTGAGCAAGTAATTTCCTACCTGTCAGACCTAAAGATAGAATTTTTTCCATATAAAAACCTTTCAACAATAAAAATTAAACACTCCGATTAAACTGACTAGTAAATAGCCAACACTACAAACAGCCTGTGCCAGCAACATATGGTGACTAGAAATGACTGTAGTAATGTCACCATCTTGTCTTATGCACTTCTAAAAATTGTTTTATTGATTCGAAAACAAAGCTAATAAAAATTAACTAAACTTGAGAGATAAGTACAATTGAGACGAAAAAATGTATAACCAATTCAACTTGTTAAGGTAAGAAAGCATTATTTCCAATCTATTAATTATTCATCTATTGCTTATTATGACACAATATTCCCTATAGTTCAACTTTTTACTTGTTTTTATATTACACGGACTAAAAAGTTTTCAACAGTTGATTGCATGTGTTTTAATAAGTTTTAACCTTTCTTGGTTAGATAAAAAAAGAACCATACAGTTTAGAATCTGTATGGTTTTTGCCCCACTTTTGTCCCATTTTTAAATCATGACATTGAAAATACCTAAAATCACTTATATTTCAATATTTTTAATTGCTCTCAATATGAAAGTCCTTTCCAAATCCCTGTAGGGGGCATCTAAATCAACAGGAAAAAGCCTTGGAATCAAGGCTTTTTTGTGTAGTCTTAGCACTAAAAAACGATAGAAAAAACACCCCTTCTGAACTACACCCCAAAAGTTAGACAGAAAAAACCTAACTTTTGTGGCGCAGTTCATTCGCGACACATAAAGTTATTTAAGAATCTCTTTTTCTTTTATTGCTATTTTCTGTTATAATAAATTGTACTTCTAAAATAGAAAGGTCTTAAGATGACAACTCTTGTTAAACATAAACGTGTAAATTATTCAGAACTTTTTTATGATCTAGTTTTTGTTTTTGCGATTTCAAAAGTAACTGCTTTAATTCACCATCTTCATAACGGTATTTTGACTTGGAATTCTTTCCTTGATTTTCTCATTGCTACTTTGATTCTCATCGATTCCTGGATGATTCAAACCGATTATACCAATCGCTATGGAAAGAACTCTTTATTTAACATAGTAATCATGTTTATCAAAATGGGAATTTTACTCTTTATAGCCAATATGATTGGACCTGATTGGCAACAATATTTTCATTATGTCTGTTGGGCTATTGGTACATTAACCCTTACCTTATTTTTTCAATATTTGGTTGAGTTTTTTAAAAAATCAACCGATAATGTTCATAGGGAAAGTATCAAAGGTTTTCTATGGATAACAGGTCTACGAAGTTTAGAAATCTATCTAGCAGCTCTTCTTCCTATTTACATTGGAGTCTATATCCTTTATGCTAGTATTCTGCTAACATTTATTACGCCAAGTATCTTGCTTAATAAAGATAAGCATTACCAGGTAAATCTCCCCCATTTAATCGAGCGCATCTCCCTTCTTGTCATTATTATGTTTGGAGAGATGATTACGGAGCTAGCTAACTTCTTTACAATCGAGAATTTCTCGATTTATTAGGTTCTTTATTTCATTATTATGATTTCTCTGTTCTTGTTTTATTTTGGTCAATTCGACCATGCTATTGATGAAAAATCTAATCAAAAGGGGCTATTTCTAATTTACAGTCACTATCCTATTTTCATTGGACTTATGATGATGACTGTATCGATGGGATTTCTTCAGAATCCTGAAGCTAATCGTCTCTTTGCAACCAGCTTCTCTTATATCGGATTTGGCCTCTTTCAAGCTGCTGTCCTAGTAAATGGGCCCCATAACAAACACTATCTTCGCTATTCGAAAAGTTACTACTGTGTCCAAGCTACACTCTATCTGGCTGCCTTTATTCTCTCTTTAATCTTTGCTTCTAATCCTATAATAGTAGTGAGTATAACAACCATTTTAGCTCTAGCTATAGCCATTCATTTTATTTATTTTTATATGACACAGAATAAAAAATATTCCAAATCTAACTGGGAGTTATTTTAATGAGTTTATAACATAAAAAAAGCTTTGGGAACCAAGGCTTTTTTTTCATTAATTTGTTTTTCCATTTTATTCTCCAATTTGATCTCGCACTGACATTTATTTATAACAAAACTATATATCTAGAATAGCATAATCATTAGGTATTATAGGTTTTCAAACAAAATACGAGTCATTCGTTTTTGCCCCACTTTTGCCCCATTTTTAAATCCTGACATTGAAAATACCTAAAAGTATTTCCCTAAAATCAGCTATATTTCAACATTTTTGTTTATTTTCAATATGAAAAGTTCTTACAAATCCATGCAGGGGGCATCTAAATACAACAGGAAAAGTCTTGAGTTCCAAGGCTTTTTTGCTTGTTCCGAACAAAAACATGACAAGATTTTAGGATATTCTGAGTCTAGTATAGATAAAATTCTTTCCTTATAAAACAAAAAACGCTATCTAGCGTTTTTTGTTATTCTTAGTTACTCGTCTAGTCGAATAAACATCATTGCGTTAAGCAAAGAGATGAGAGCGACTGTATTGACATTATTGGAATAGATTAGTCTCTTATTTTCAATAGGAGGAATAATAAAATTAGAAATAATGATATCGTAAGGTGAATCTTTTAGGGACTCAAGTGATAACTCTAATTCACTCCAAACTTCCAGTTCAAAATTGTTGCTGCAATAATAAGAAAGTGTTTCCGCTACTGATTTTGCATGATACTGATCAAAATTGCTCATGACTAAAACCTTTAATTTAGGTTGATTTTGTAAAAGATTTAGAACTAAGTGTTTGCTATGGGTGATAAAAGTATAGGATAAATGATTGACTTTCATCGAATTGCAATCCATATCCAAACCCTCTAGATAATGTTCAATTCCTTCCTTCACCTCTGAAACAAATCGAGGAAAAATATTTTGAAAGTTCTTGATTGTATTGCCTTTTTGATCAAATAAGATAAACTCTGTCGATAATTCCTGACGATGCAGATGTGCTGTATTATGCAGATGCCAAATCAGATTGTCCTTATTGTCTACTTGGAGATTATAGTCTCTTGATACCTGATCTACTAGGTCGCCCAATAACTGATACGATTTTTTTACATAGCTGTCTGTTTTTGCATGGTTAAGAAATACTTCTTCATCTATGAAAAACATTTTTTGAAAATAGGATACAAACAGTTGACCTATCACTTCTTTATTCAGAGAGATATGATATTCAGAATCAAAGCTCGCTACAATCTCTTCGATTTCTTCTGCCTCCATGAAAGATTCCAACAAATGATTGTTAAAAGAATTTTTCTCAACTTCCAAGAAATGACCAAACTTTATTCGGTATAAATTTGTTACGAGGAGCAACTTTAACATCCTTTGAGTTGCGAAATTGACAGGAAATGCTGTTTCTTTATAGACCAGTGCCAACAGCTTACACAAAGGTTCTACTGAAAAATCTTCAAAAGGCCATTCAAGGAAATAATATTTCTCTGAAAAATACTGGGCAAAAAAGTAACGGATATCGATTTCATTTCCAGTGATTCGAACTGGATTAAGGCTGATTTCAAAACGATATTGTTTCTTAATAATTTTATTAATATGACTGATGATACGGTAAAGAGAGGAAGAACTAATGTAAAACTCTTTGCAAATACTATCCGTATCACACCCTTCATTAAAGAAGATAAATTCTAATATTGAAAAGTGAGTTGAATGCTTAAAAAAATGATGATAGACCATTTCAATATCACTATCGTCAGTATTTATGATACGGATACCATTTGTTGAGGAATGAAATAGCAAGTCAGGAAAAGAAGATCTAACATGGGACAAGTCATCTTTTACAGAACGTTCTGCACAGTGCAATAATTCTGCTAGTTCTGAAATATGAAACCAGCGCTTGTTTTCAAATAGTAATTCTAATAATTCTAATTGTCTGTGACTTTTTTTCGATAATAAATCTCTCATGAATAGCTTTTCTCTCTTTATAATAAACTAAAGGATTGTCTTTCAATCTTCATGCAATTATACCACATGGAGTGCATTTATCCTCTTACAACGACTTTTGCTTGTCATAAAAAGACCAGTCTAATCCCTTAGAAACCCAGTAGCATCAAGATTTTCTTATTTATTTGTATCTAAAGTACATGTTTACGATATGTAATTCAAGACAAACTATTATGTTTCCAAGTTGAAATACTATATAATTAGTGTAATCAAAGAAATTGATTCTTTGATTTAGAAATAGAAAAGGAGGATACACTATGTTGTGGTCCATTATTGTAGGAGGTCTTATTGGTCTCATCGCAGGTGCAATCACTAAAAAAGGTGGTTCAATGGGATTGATTGCAAATATCTTTGCAGGTCTTATCGGTTCGTCTGTAGGGCAATCACTTCTAGGAAGCTGGGGACCTTCATTGGCTGGAATGGCTATTATTCCGTCAATCGTTGGTGCTGTGATTGTTGTTGCAGTCGTTTCATTTCTATTTGGTAAAAAATAAGCATTACCTAATAAGAAATTAAAAGTGATAAGCCATAATTTTGAATACTGTAGACGGGTAAAATTATGGTTTAAAGCTTTTCATTTGAAAGGATTTAATATGTCAAAATCAAAGAAAATATTGTTACTTATTTTCTGTATCTTAATCTTGACTATTTTCCTTCCTATTCTCATAGATTATCATCAGGTCAGTGATTTAGGAATCCACTTATTCAGTTGGAGAGAACTCTACGCTGAATTCCTGATTGCTAGATATGTCTTTTGGGGGACACTTGTCCTATCTGTTTTAGTTTTAATTTCAATGTTAGTGATACTCTTTTATCCTAAACAATATCTAGAGATTCAATTAGAAACTCAAGAAGATACATTAAAACTAAAAAATTCAGCTATCGAAGGCTTTGTTCGATGTTTGGTCATTGATCATCAGTTGATCAAAGAACCAACGGTCCATGTAAATAGCCGCAAAAATAAATGTTTCGTTTCTGTTGAAGGGAAAATTCTTCCCTCAGACAACATCTCAAATCGATGTCTAGTCATTCAGAATGAAATAACTCATGGATTAAAGCAGTTCTTTGGTATTGAACGTGAGGTAAAACTTGAAGTTAAAGTAAAAGAAGTTGAACCTCAAAAAACGACCAAAAAGACTGTTAGTCGTGTAAAGTAAGGAAGTAAAAATGGAATGGTTTAAAAAATACCAGTATCCAATTATTGCAGGTCTAGTAGGTGTCATTCTCGCTTGCTTTATCTTATCCTTTGGCTTTTTCAAAACATTATTTGTACTAATTTGTGGAGCCTTAGGAGCATTTGCAGGATACTATGTTAAGGAAAAATATTTAAATAAATAAATAAAGGAGTCTCGTATGTCAAACGTAGATAAAAATGTAGAAAAAAAAGATGTCGCTGTTGTTTCTCAAGATGTTAAAGGGGAACTCACTTATGAGGATAAAGTCATCCAAAAAATCATTGGTCTTTCACTTGAAAAAGTACCTGGACTTTTGGATGTGGATGGAGGATTCTTCTCTAATCTAACAGAAAAAATTATCAATACGGATAATGTCACTCATGGTGTCAATGTTGAAGTTGGGAAAGAACAAGTAGCAGTTGACTTGAACATTGTTGTTGAATACCAAAAGAATGTCCCTGCTTTGTACAAAGAAATCAAAGATGTTGTCGTATCACAAGTTACAAAAATGACTGATCTAGAAGTTGTTGAAGTCAATGTGAATGTTGTTGATATCAAAACGAAGGAACAGCATGAAGCAGATTCAGTTAGCCTCCAAGACCGAGTAACTGACGTGGCTTCTTCAACAGGAGAATTTGCTTCAGAACAATTTGAAAAAGTGAAATCTGGTATCGGTTCAGGTGTAGCTGCTGTTCAAGAAAAAGTAGGCGAAGGTGTTGAAGCCGTTAAGGGCGAAACAAATGAAAAAGCTCGCGTACACTAATTCATCTGATCAAAATCAATCAATTTAAAGGAGGCAGAATCATGTCAACCGAAGAAAAATTAAACCAAGCAAAAGGTTCCATTAAAGAAGGTGTCGGCAAAATGATCGGCGATGAAAAAATGGAAAAAGAAGGAACAGCTGAAAAAGTTGTTTCTAAAGTAAAAGAAGTTGCTGAAGATGCTAAAGACGCTGTCGAAGGGGCTATTGAAGGTGTTAAAAACATGCTTCACAAAGACGAAAAATAAGACTAAACGTTAATTGACCTTTTTATCTATAGTAGTCAAAAAGAGGACCGCAAATGTCCTCTTTTTTTGTAGATCGGATTCTAAACACGCTTCCCAATTTTCGCTAAAAGGTAGTGTCAACAGGAAAAGCCTTGGTTTCAGGGCTTTTTTGCTTACTTAAAATAGTATGTTTTTATTGAATTGAAACAAATTTTAAAAGCTTGCACACTACTAGACTGGCTTATTTATCCACCACCTGAGCCTCAAATTGGGCTGGTTGGTTGTCTACATTGGTAATGGTTATCGTGTAGGGCTTGTTATTGGTGGCATCAAAGACTTTTTCACCTTGGTAACTCACAACAACTCCATCTTTTTCTAAATAAATATCTGCTTGATTGTTTGGAAGTTCTTCATCCTCCTCATCGAAACCATGGCTTTTTGTAATTTTTTGTCCCTCTACTTCATAGTAAACATCACCATTTCTCTCACTCCAAACACTAGAGCCAGTTAATTTAATTCTGCTAGAATCTTTTTTCTTCAAGATGAAGATTGAATAGTATTCCAAATCTTGTGTTCTGGGGGTTACTTTTAAGTTGACGGATTGACCTAGTTGAAGAGTGTATTTGCCATAGTTCAAAACGGAAAAGACAAACCAAACTAGCAGCAAACTATACAAGACTCCTATAATCATTCGTGAGCGCCTACTTTTAAACAAACGTAAAAGTAACACAAAAGAGACAATAAAGAGCAATTCTGTAAACATTCTTCTCCCCTTTTCTCATCATCGTTGACATCCTAAACAGAGTCTCGCATCCATTTCCCACTAGTAACATCAACCATACAAAGTCTGATACATCTTATCTAGAAAAGCTTTCAACTCTTTTCGAACAATCTTTAATAGGCGTTCTTCTTCGGCTTGAGAGATGTTCACACTTTCTTTTTTCTGATTACTAATATTAGAATAGTAACTACGTTTTAGGGTTAAATGATGATCTAAAATATAGTAGGCATTTATTTTTTCCTCATCTACCATTGTTTCAAATAAAAACGAGACTTCATCCCTTCTAGGATTCAACATTTTCAAATCGATGTCTCCTTTTATCCCTATGGAGTCAATTCCTCCATCCAAGCGAATGGCACCGTCGGGAGGAACAATATAGCCTGCTTTTCGCATATCAGACGCATATTTCCCTGAATCCATTAAACGTTGTAAGACAGCTATAGTGTCCTTTTCTTCAAAGGAGGTTTTTAATTGGATGCGTTCTTGGTGGCTTTGATACTGAAAATAAAGAGTGATACCAACAACTAAGGCAAGTGCAGAAGCAAGCAAGATTCGTATTTTTCTAGGTCTCGACATTTTTATCTCCTCTATCTTAGAAATCATAGAAGTCTTGTTTCTAACTTTGAAAGATAACTTCCTTATCCTTGAAGATCCTTGGGACTCTAGCCCCACGTGACTATTACCTGCCCTTTTTCATGATGTATTTTCGTATAGGTACTTCAACCATTTGAACGGTTTCAAATCCTTCTTTTTGGTAAAGCTTGTAAGCTGTTTGATTTGCCTCGTAGACATTTAGAGAAATAGTGTCTATGTCTTCATTTTCAAAGGCCAAACTAACAAATTTCCTTAAAGCCCGGCTACCTAAGCCCTGCCCCTGTTTCTGGGGATTGATAAAAAATCTCCCGATATGAAGATTCCTGTCTTCTAGCCTGATTTTCTGGATAAGCCCCACAAACTCTTGTCCATCAAAGATTGAAAAGATTCCTTCCAAATCTTGCAAGATTTGAATTGTTAAGGGAAAAGGAATCATTGTTCCCATCCATTGTTCTTGAAAGGATTTGCCAAGGGAGTTTGACCATTGGCATACGTGCTGAGAATTTTCTGTGCTCACATTTTCTTCAAAACGAATTGTCATCTTGACCTCACCATCTTATCAATGTTTCTTTATTATACTACTTCTTCTATTTTTTACGAATAGATAAGTATGATTGATCTTTATTTTTTTCTCGTCGGGAGCATTCTCGCTTCCTTTCTCGGTTTAGTCATTGACCGTTTTCCTGAGCAATCCATTATTCGACCAGCTAGTCACTGCGATTCCTGTCAGACTCGCTTGCGTCCCTCAGATTTGATTCCGATCCTCTCTCAGCTCTTCAATCGCTTTCGCTGCCGCTACTGCAAGGCACACTATCCTTTCTGGTATGCCCTTTTTGAATTGGGCTTAGGACTCCTCTTTCTAGCTTGGTCATGGGGCTGGATTTCCTTGGGTCAAGTCATCCTAATCACTGCTGGCTTGACCTTAGGCATCTACGACCTTCTCCATCAGGAATATCCCTTGCTGGTCTGGCTGACGTTTCACCTAATCCTCATGGCTTTCTGTGGCTGGAATCTGGTTATGGTCTTCTTCCTTGTCCTCGGAATCATGGCTCATTTCATAGATATCCGCATGGGCGCAGGAGATTTCCTCTTTCTAGCTTCTTGTGCTCTCGTCTTTAGTGTGACCGAATTACTCATCTTGATTCAGTTTGCTTCTGCGACGGGGATCCTAGCTTTTCTCCTGCAAAAGAAAAAGGAAAGACTTCCTTTTGTGCCTTTCCTCTTACTTGCTACTTGTGTGATTATTTTTGGTAAGCTACTGCTTGTTTGATAAAGTCCTCAATCGGCTCTCCTTGGTGGAGAGCTTTTACAATTTTCGAACCGACGATAACGCCATCTGACACCGCATTGAAACGTTCGACATCGGCTTGACTAGATACACCAAAACCTGTCAAGACTGGGATGTCGGCTACTTGATGCAATTGTGCCAAGTGCTTGTCCAAGTCTGCTCGGTAGTTTCCTGATTTCCCTGTCACCCCATTGATAGCAACGGCATAGACAAAGCCTTCTGCTCCCTTGATCAACTCTTTTTGGCGATCAATCCCTGTTGTCAAACTAACTAGGGGAATCAAGGCGATGTCTGTGTCTGCCAAAAATGGCTCTACAAAATTGGCATGTTCATGAGGCAGGTCTGGAATAATCAAGCCCTTAACTGCTGTATCTGCCAAATCTTTGACAAATTTCTTCACACCGTACTGAAAAAGGGGGTTGAAGTAGGTCATGATGACAAGTGGTACCTCAGTTTGAATGATTTTCAAGGTTTCAACCAAAGCCTGAGTAGACGTCCCGTGAGCTAGACTGCGCAAGCCTGCTTCTTCGATCACAGGTCCATCTGCAACAGGGTCTGAAAAGGGAATACCCACTTCAATAGCTGAAACACCCAAATCTTCTAAAAAGTGGATTGTTTCAGCGAGACCATCCAAACCTTTCTCATGGTCTCCAGCCATGATATAAGGAACAAAAATTCCTTTTCCAGTTGCTTTGATAGCGTTCAATTTTTCTGTTAGTGTCTTAGGCATGGGCTTCTCCCTTCTTTACTACATCTGCTTCCAAGCGGTCTTTGACTTGGACTACATCCTTATCCCCACGACCGGACAGGCAGACAATCATAGACTTGTCTGGCCCGAGTTCTTTGGCCAATTTCACTGCAAAGGCAATGGCGTGGCTTGATTCCAAGGCTGGGATAATCCCTTCCACACGAGACAAGAGTTTGAATCCTTCCAAGGCTTCCTCGTCAGTCACAGGAACATAGCTGGCACGTTTGATATCGTGGTAGTGAGAGTGTTCTGGACCGATACCAGGATAGTCCAAACCGGCTGAGATAGAGAAAGCCTCAAGAATTTGACCATGGGCATCTTGAAGCACATCCATGAGGGAACCGTGAAGGACACCCGGACGACCCTTGGTCAAGGTCGCTGCATGGTGCTCTGTATCCACACCAAGCCCTGCTGCTTCAGCCCCATACATGGCAACAGACTCATCTTCTACAAAGGGATGGAAGAGACCGATAGCATTAGAACCACCACCAACACAGGCTACTAGGGCATCTGGTAAGTCTTGTCCTGTCAAGTCACGGTACTGTTGTTTAGCTTCTCGACCGATGACACTTTGGAAGTCACGAACAATTTCTGGGAATGGATGAGGTCCCAAGGCAGAACCAAGGATATAGTGGGTATCATCGATATTCGCTACCCATGAACGAAGGGCTGCATTAACTGCATCCTTGAGTACGCGCGAACCATCTGTCACGGCCTCGACCTTGGCTCCCAAAAGCTCCATACGGAAGACATTTAGGGCTTGGCGTTTGACATCTTCCTCACCCATGTAAATGGTACATTCCATGTTAAAGAGGGCCGCAGCTGTTGCAGTTGCCACACCGTGCTGACCAGCACCTGTTTCAGCGATAATTTTCTTTTTACCCATACGTTTAGCCAGAAGAACTTGTCCCAAGGCATTGTTAATCTTGTGGGCCCCTGTATGGTTGAGGTCTTCCCGTTTGAGATAAATCTTGGCTCCGCCGATATGCTGGGTCAAGTTTTTTGCGTAGTAAAGGGGAGTTTCACGTCCTACATACTGGCGTAAGAGCTGGTTTAATTCCTCTTGGAAACTTGGGTCCGCCTGACTTTCACGATAAGCTTTTTCCAACTCCAAAACTGCTGTCATCAATGTTTCTGGGACGAAACGTCCACCGAATTTTCCGTAAAATCCATCTTTATTTGGTTCTTGATATGCCATGCTTTACCCTCTCTATAAATCTTCTAATCTTTTCCTGATCTTTTTGTCCATCTGTCTCCACTCCGCTCGATACATCTACTGCATAGGGAGTGAAGTGTTGAATTGCTTTTGCTACATTGTCTTCCTTAAGCCCACCTGCGATAAAGAAGGGCTGAGCAAGTTCTGCTGTATCCAGTTGACCCCAGTCAAAGGTCTGACCACTCCCTGCCACAGGCGCATCAAAGAGTAGATAGTCTGCCCGAGAATGAGGCACATGACCATTTC
The DNA here is from genome assembly GCF_001815805.1 of Streptococcus sp. HMSC072D05. Lineage (GTDB taxonomy): Bacteria > Bacillota > Bacilli > Lactobacillales > Streptococcaceae > Streptococcus. The sequence continues at coordinate 43,454 of NZ_KV821994.1, read as the reverse complement.
CATCCACCTGCACAGCCTGAATGCTGGCACAAGGCAGATCCTCAAACAAATCATCTGCTACCTGACCATGAAGTTGAACCAAGTCCAAACCAACTTTTTCAATCGCTTCTAGCAGTTGAGCTCGACTTGGTGAAACAAATACACCAACCTTTTTAACGTTGACAGGAATGAGCTTTGCCAGCTCAGCAGCCTGTTCCAAGGTCACCTGCCTTTTACTAGGTGCAAAGACAAAACCGATGTAGTCCGCCCCTGCTGATACGGCTGTCTCTACCGCTTCTTTGGTCGACAGTCCACAAATCTTAACCTTTGTCAATCTGCAACTCCTTGATTCTTTGAGCCACATCCTCTGCCTGCATGAGAGCTGTTCCTACCAAAATTCCGTTAAAGTATGGTGCTACTCGTTCTGCATCCAGCCCTGTTAAAATGGCAGATTCAGAAATGTAATAGCGACCTTCCTTAAAGTGCTGGGCCAAGTCTACACTGGTCTGCAAGTCGACCTCAAAGGTGGTCAAGTTGCGGTTGTTAACCCCAATAATCTCAGCACCAAGTCTATGGGCCACTTCTAGTTCAGCTAGATTGTGAGTCTCCACCAAGACTTCCAGACCAAGCTCTGTCGCGTAGTCATACAGTTCCTTGAGGCGTTCTTCTGACAAAGCAGCCACGATGAGCAGGATAACTGTCGCTCCGGCATTGCGAGCACGGATGATTTGCTTTTCATCGATGATAAAGTCCTTGTTGAGCGTTGGAATGTTTACCTGACTAGAAATCTCCCGCAGATAATCCAAATGCCCTTTAAAGAAAACCTCATCTGTCAAAACCGAAATCATCACTGCACCATTTGCTTCATAAGTCTGGGCCTGTTGCACAATATCCACATCGAGATTGATATCTCCCAGACTAGGGCTAGCCTTCTTGACTTCAGCGATTACCTGTAAACGATCTTGGTGATTCTTCAAAAATTCAGCTAGGCGATAGGTCTGGCGTAGGGGCTGGACTTCCTCCAGCTCCATCTGCTCGACCTCATGAGCCTTCTGCTCCAAAATTCGTGCTAAAAATTCCTGACTCATTTTTGATACTCCTGTAACAGTCTGAGTTTTTCTAGGGCCTTACCACTAGCAATCACTTGACGGGCCAAGGCAACTCCTTCCTTGATACTAGCTACCTTACCATTGGCATAGAAACCAAGACCAGCATTCAAGACTGTCGTTTCCAAGAATGGACTTGGTTCGTTTTGAAGAACGCTAAGCAAAATCTCTGCATTTTCCTGAGCATTCCCTCCACGGATATCTTCGATAGCGTAGTGTTTCATCCCCAAATCCTCTGGAGTGAAACTTGACAAGGTGATTTCGCCATTTTCAAGAAGAGCAATCTTGGTTGTTCCGTTCAAGCCAGCTTCATCAAGACCTTCTGGTCCAGCAACCACGATGGCACGTTTGCGACCCATATTTTTCAAAACCTGAGCTGTACTTTCTAGAAGTTCTGGACGACTAATGCCAAGCAGCTGTGTTTCCAAGGCCATTGGGTGAATCAGTGGACCAGTCAAGTTCATGATCGTTGGAATTCCCAATTCCAAACGAGCTGGCATGATGTACTTCATAGCTGGGTGCATATTTTTAGCAAAGAGAAAGACGATTCCAGTTTTATCGAAAACCTTACCTAGTTCAGCTGGTTTGAGGTCAAGATTGATGCCCAATGCTTGAAGGACATCTGCCGAACCTGATTTAGAAGAAATCGAACGGTTACCGTGCTTAGCCATATGAATGTCGCCACCAGCCAAGACAAAGGCTGCAGTTGTGGAAATGTTAAAGCTGAAAGACTTGTCACCACCTGTACCACAGTTGTCCATTGCATCATGGATTTCAGTTGGAATGTGTTGGGCATGGCCTCTCATGACTTGTGCAATGGCTGTGCGTTCTTCAGGTGTTTCCCCCTTCATCTTAAGGGCCAAGAGAAGAGAAGCAATCTGCGCTTCGGTTACACGCCCAGTTACGATACGCTCGATTACATCCGTCATTTCCACACCTGATAAATTTTCAAATTTTGCTAATTTTTCAATAATCTCTTTCATATAGGCAACCTCACTTTACAACCTTCTCAATAAAATTCCGAATAGAAGACAAGCCATCTGGCGTTCCAATACTTTCTGGATGGTACTGGAAGCCATAAATCGGCAGGCTTTTGTGTTGAATTCCCATAATGGCTTGGTCATCAGTAGAACGAGCTGTCACTTCAAACTCTTCTGGCATTTCTTCTATCAAAATACTGTGATAACGCATGACTGGACGACCATCCTCAATGCCTTGATAGAGAAGAGATGGCGCTTCAAAGCTGATATGGCTCTGTTTCCCATGCATGACCTTGGGAGCCAAGCCTAGCTTCCCACCAAAGACTTCTGCGATAGCTTGGTGACCCAAACAAATCCCTAAAATCGGCTTCTTACCTGCAAAATCACGAATCATGTCTTCCATCTTTCCAGCATCCACTGGCCAACCTGGACCGGGAGAAAAGACCAGACCATCTGCTTTTTCAGCTTCTTCATACAGCTTAGGATCATCATTTCTCAGGACCTGCACTTCTGCAAAATTCCCAATGTATTGAGCCAAGTTATAGGTAAAAGAATCATAGTTGTCAATCAATAAAATCATGGTCTTAGTTCTCCAATTCTAGTCATAGATTTAGCCTTGTTAATGGTTTCTTGGTATTCGTTTTGGGCGATAGAGTCATAGACAATCCCTGCCCCAGCCTGCACATAGGCTGTTTGATTTTTGAGAATCATTGTTCGGATGGCAATGGCGAAATCCATATCACCCGTCGCAGACAAGTAGCCGATTGCTCCTGCGTATACGCCTCGTTTTTCCGTCTCCAGTTCATAGATGCGTCTCATGGCCCGAATCTTTGGTGCTCCTGAAACTGTTCCAGCTGGAAGTGTAACTTTCAAGGCATCCATGGCAGTGAGGTCTGGAAGCAAACGTCCCTTGACCACGCTGGTCAAATGCATGACATAGCGGAAGAGCTCCACTTCCATATACTTGGTGACTTGGACACTGGCTGTTTCAGAGATGCGGCCAATATCGTTACGTCCCAAGTCTACCAACATCCGATGTTCTGCTGTTTCCTTCTCATCAGAAAGCAGGTCAGTCGCCAAGGCCTTGTCCTCTTCATCCGTAGCCCCTCTTGGTCGCGTACCTGCAATCGGATTGGTAGTTACGATGCCATTTTTGACAGAAACCAAACTTTCTGGACTAGCACCAATGATTTGATAATCCCCAAAATCATAGAAATAAAGGTAATTAGATGGATTGGTCACGCGGAGATTTCTGTAGAAGTCAAATGGATTTCCAGTAACTTCTGCTGAGAAACGCTGGCTGAGCACGCATTGGAACATATCGCCATTACGAATCAAGTCGCGAGCTGTTTCCACCATTTCCTCAAACTTCTGAGGAGCGATATGCGGTTTGAAGTTCAGCGGAGATAAATCCAAGTCTTCAAATTCATTTGGAGCAGGGATGCGTAATTCCTCAAGTACTTGGTTCAAGGCTTTTTCCAAGTCTTCTTGACTGCGATCGCTATAGAAAGCATCCTCAATGACATGGATTTTTTCCTTCTTGTGGTCAAAAACCATATAGCTCTCATAGACAAAGAAATGCATGTCTGGCGTCCCAATCGTATCCTCAGGGATTTGACCGATTTCTTCATAGAGCGAAATCATATCGTAACCGACAAAGCCAATAGCTCCCCCACCAAAAGGGAGATCTGAATGGTGTTGGCTCTTATGAGTCACTTCATAAAGGAAATCCAAGGGATCCCGATCAATCACTTGACCATTTTGATAGAGGACTCCATTTTCAAACTGAATCTCAAAAACTGGATTATAGGCTAGGATAGAAAAACGAGCGGTTTCCTTGTCTCTCGGAATACTCTCTAAGATCACCTTGTGTTGCCCCTTTAGGCGCATATAAGCCAAGATTGGTGATAAGACATCTCCATGAATGATTCGTTCCATTGTAATTTCCCTTTCAGTTCTACTTCTAATCCGTGGCGACTGTATGAAAAATCCCCACGCAAAATAACTTGCGTGAGGACGAAATTCGCGGTGCCACCTCAATTATAGGATTTCTCCTATCTCTCATTCCTGTCTCAGAACTTTCCTGTAACAGGCTGTGCGATAAAGGGCACTCCCTTGAGAATTATGTTTTCTTCTCTCGTTTCAGATGGACCCAACCTTACAGCTTTCTCTGCTTGTTTCCAGCAACCACAAGCTCTCTGGGAAAGAAAGTACTGTAATTTTTCCATCTTTTATTTTTTAGCTTCTAGGTAGTCTGCAATCGCAGCTACGTCCTTGTCTCCACGACCAGAGACATTGATGATGATAATATCATCCTTACTTAGTTTCGGTGCACGTTTAACCGCTTCTGCGATGGCGTGCGAACTTTCAATCGCTGGGATAATCCCTTCAGTCTTGCTTAGAAGGAGCAAGGCTTGAACAGCTTCTTCATCTGTCGCTGCTACGTATTCTACGCGGCCTGAATCTTTGAAGTAGGCGTGTTCTGGGCCGACCCCTGGATAGTCCAAACCAGCTGAGATAGAGTAAACTGGCGCCAGCTCTCCGTCTTCCTTAAAGACTGCATAGGTCTTCATACCATCGACAATTCCGACACTACCTTTTGTCATAGTGGCTGCATGCTTGTCTGTGTCAAGTCCATGACCGGCAGCTTCGACCCCAACCAATTTGACTTCTTCATCAGCCACATACTGTGAAAAAGCACCGATAGCATTGGAACCACCACCTACACAGGCAATGACGTAGTCTGGTAAACGGCCTTCTTTTTCCAAGATTTGACGGCGAGATTCTTCACTGATGACCTTTTGGAATTCATGAACAATTGTAGGATAAGGATGAGGTCCTACAGCAGATCCCAAAACGTAGAAGGCTTCAAGGTCATTCATCCATGCTCCAAAGGCTGCATCGACCGCATCCTTGAGAGTTCGTGTCCCTGTTTCAACTGCGTGAACGGTCGCTCCCATCATCTCCATACGGAAAACATTGAGACGTTGACGCTCCACATCTTCTGCCCCCATGTAGACATCACAAGCCATACCAAACTTGGCTGCAGCAGCTGCTGTCGCAACACCGTGCTGACCAGCTCCTGTTTCCGCAATCACTCGTTTTTTGCCCATACGTTTGGCAAGAAGAATTTGTCCTAAAACGTTGTTAAGTTTGTGAGAACCAAGGTGGTTAAGATCTTCGCGCTTGAGATAAATCTTAGCGCCACCTAAGTGATCTGTCAAACTTTCCGCAAAATAAAGCGGTGTTTCACGACCTGAATAATCCTTCAAGTAATGGCGAAATTCTGCCAAAAACTCTGGATCATCCTTGTATTTGTCAAATGTCATTTCCAACTCATCCAACAAAGCCTGAATCGGCTCCGGTACAAAACTACCACCAAATTGTCCAAAATAACCTTTAGTTGTCATAAATTTTTCCTCTTTCCATATTAATTCGGCTTTTTGTTTGCTTTTAGTAGTAGGCAAGGAGCTGCAGATAGAACTCAAGTTCATCAAAGCGACTTAACGCCCTAATAAAAGATAAACAAAATGACCGAAAGAAAAAAGCCCACACACAGAATCTACTTCCATGTGAGGGCGTTGGTAACGCGGTGCCACCTCAATTATAAAGGGACTATTCCCCTTTACATCTCTGCCTTGTCTAACAACAAGTTGCACTATAAGGTGTGCGCACCGAATTTTCATTGTTTCAAATTCATTTTTTAAATCAGCCCACTTTCACTACTTCCAACCACCTGTTCACAATCACCACAGGCTCCCTGAAGATCAAAAATAACTACTTTTCTGATTTATTGAGAATATTATATGTTATTGTTCTATCCTTGTCAAGATTTTTTTATGATTTTTTTCCAGAACCGAGGATTTCTTCAGAAATTCTCACCAAAGTCTGAACGATGTAATCAACTTCTTCATCACTTAATTTTGTATGAAGAGGAAGGGTAATTTAATTTTCAAAGAAGGCATAGGCTCTTGGATAATCTGCCATATCGAAACCAAGATTCTTATAGGCTGTCAGGAGAGGAAGCGGTTTATAGTGTACATTACTTGCAATTCCTGCTTTGGCCAATTCTTGGATGATAAGGTTGCGTTCTTCTAAACTTGCTCCTTCTACATGAGTGATGTAGAGGTGGCGTGAAGATTCGACAGTATCAGTCTTGTGTGCCAGTGGGTGAATACGAGTGCCCGCAAAACCACGATCATAGCGGTCCACGATGTCCTTACGACGTTGTAGCAAAGCTGGGTAACGGTCCAATTGTACCAAACCAATCGAAGCCATGATATCCGTCATATTGCACTTGTAGGCCGGTGTAACGATATCGTATTCCCATGAACCCAGTTGCATCTTGGCAAGGGCATCCTTTGTTTGACCATGAAGGGAAAGAATTTGGAATTCCTTATACATCTCTTCGTCGTCAATAGCTGGATTGGCCTTCCAAGTGGCACTTCCTCCCTCAGCCGTTGTAAAGTTTTTAACGGCGTGGAATGAGAAGGAAGTAAAGTCAGCGATAGAACCAGCTGGCTGCCCTTTGTAAGTAGATCCTAAAGCATGGGCACTATCAGAGACAATCACGATACGGTTAAAGGCTTTTTGCCACTTGCTAGCAGCTGTAAAGAGATCCCGTTTCTTCTCCACGACTTGGAACAAACGGTCATAGTCGCAAACAATCCCTGCAAGCTCAACTGGGATGATAACCTTAGTTTTCTCAGTGATAGCTTGCTCAAGCAAGTCATAGTCCATTTCAAAAGTATCTGCTTGAATATCCACCATGACAGGGGTCGCTCCTACGTGAGTGATCACACTACATGAAGCTGTATAAGTCATAGCTGGAACGATGACTTCATCCCCAGGTCCCACTTCCAACACACGCAAAATCAACTCAAGAGCGGCTGTCGCAGAGTTGAGGCAGACTGTCTTAGGTGTCTGTGTGTATTGAGACAAGCGACGCTCCAGTTCTTTTGTCTTAGGACCTGTTGTGATCCAACCAGAACGAAGGGTATCCGCTACTTCAGCAATTTCAGCTTCGGTAATATCGGGTGGTGAAAATGGAATATTGTAATTTGGCATTGATTTGCTCCTTTTATCTGTACTCATTTTCTCATGACTACTTTATTTTAGTACCTCAAACACGGTTTGAAACATGATTTTGATGTCTCCAAGGAAACTAAATTCTCGGAGATAGGCGAGATTATAGCGCATCTTTTCAGGGAGGACGTGCTCTACATAGGCCTGGTCAACTGACAAACCTTTCTCCGTCATTTGACTGATGATGGTGTCCTCATCCTTGTAGTTGATGCTGGCTGGAGAGGTAATTCCTGCTGGCAAGAGCAAGGTCGCCATCATTTCAGGACTATACTGCTCGGTGTAGCGTGGCACCTCAGGTCGTGTACCGACAAAGGACATTTCGCCTTTAAGGACATTGACCAGCTGAGGCAGTTCGTCCAAGCGCACACGGCGAATGAAATTTCCCACTTTGGTAATGCGGCTATCGTTAGCAGAAGTCACTAGACTTCCTTTTTTATCCGCATCCGTTACCATAGTACGGAACTTCCAAATCTTGAACGGACGGTTGTACTGGGTCACGCGCTCTTGCTTGTAAATGACAGGTCCCTTGCTATCCAACTTGATCCAAATGCTCAAGATAAGAAAGATGGGAGAAGTCAAAAGTAGTAAAACCAAGGCCAGAACCCAGTCCAGGCAACGCTTGAAAATCAGCGAACCCTTCCTTTTAGAGACAAGCTGGTAGTAAGACTCAACCTCGCTTGATTGCATTTCCACGGGCAAGTCTTCCCATTTCAGCATGCTGTTTCTCCTTTGTTTTTATTATACTATTTGTCAACATTTTTCATTATACCACAAAATGGAAAAGGCGGTGCAAGAAATCTGTAATTTAGAGGAATTCTTCTTTAGGTAAGAGCCCCTGCCTGTAAACTATACATCTTGTGATAGGTTCCTCCCAAGGCCAAGAGTTCCTCATGAGTGCCACTCTCAATGATGCGTCCCTTGTCCAAAACATAAATGCAGTTGGCATCCTGGATGGTCGAAAGGCGGTGGGCGATGGCAATGGTCGTCCGTCCTTTTCTCATTTTAGCCAGAGAATCCTGAACCAAACTTTCTGTCTCCGAGTCAATATTGGCTGTCGCTTCATCCAAAATCAAGATTTTAGGCTGACTTGCGACTGTTCTGGCAAAGGCAAGAAGCTGGCGCTGACCAGTAGAAAAGCTCGAACCACGCTCAGACACAGGGGCATCATAACCCTGCGGAAGCTCCTGAATAAAGGAATCTGCATCCACAAAGGCAGCCGCAGCCTGTACCTCTTCATCACTAAGATCTTGGTACATGGCGATATTGGACTTGATAGTCCCGTGATAGAGGAAGGGATCCTGCAAGACCAGACCGATGTTCTTTCTCAGCTCTTCCTGACTGTAGTCCCTAATATCCACTCCATCCAAGAGAACGCGGCCTGACTGAAATTCATAAAAACGCATGAGGACATTGATAATCGAAGATTTCCCCGAACCTGTATGACCTACAAAGGCAATGGTTTCGCCCTTCTTAACTGAAAAGGAAATATCATCCAGAATCTGGTGTTTACCATCATATGAGAAACACACATGTTCAAAACGAATATTACCTTCTGTAATCTTTGCTTGACTATCCTTTTGAAGGGGTTCATAGGTTCTCTCATCAATCAAGGCAAAGACACGACCTGCAGACACCATGGAAGTTTGAAGGGTTGAAAAGTTTTGCGTCACCTCAATCAGGGGATCAAAAAGACGGTTGATGTACTGGATAAAGGCATACATAGTTCCGGCCGTTATCCCTATAGAAAGACCACGGTAACCAAAGTAAGCCATCAAAACGGCGTAGCCTAGGAGTTTCAGCAAACTCATGGCAGGTCTCAAAAAGAGGGCATCCAAGGCTACAGAACGGTTGGCATAGACCAAGTGTTCTTGGTTAATCTCATCAAATTCTGCTTGCAGGCGCTTCTCTTGATTAAAGGCCTGGATAATCCTGATTCCCTCAATATTCTCTGCCAGCTTACTATTGATATCCGACAAGAGACTTCTGGTTTTCTCGATAATCTTGACTGACTTTTTCCGATAGAGATTGACCAAAAGGAAAATCAAGGGAAGAAAGAGCAAGACTAAAGCTGTCAAACGAAAATCCAGAACCAACATGGTATAAAGGGTTGTCAGAAAGATGAAAACTGCTGAGATAAAGCTGGATAAAATTCCCGAAAACATGTCACTGATGGTCTCAGTATCATTGGTCAAACGAGAAACGATGGAACCTGCTGGCGTCTTGTCAAAATAAGACATACCCAGCTTCTCCATATTGGCAAAAGCATCGCGACGAATATCCCTAACGATACTGTAAGACACCCGCGCAAAGAGAAGATTGCCGACATACTGAACTACAGTTTGTAGGATATAAAGGCCATAGTAGGCTAATAAAACTGTAATAGCAAACTGATTGAGATTGCTGAGGTACTGGTCGATAAAGTGGGATGCCACAAGGGGAATGACACTTTTAATGACCGTAGTCGCAAGGAGAAAACTGAGTGCCAAAAAGGTCAGGAGGCCATAGGGCTTGAGATAGGACATCAAGCGCGTCAATACAGCCCATTGTTCTTTCTTATTCTGCATCTTCTTCTCCTTTCATTTCCAACTGCTGAGACTGGTAGGTTTGTGCATACCAGCCATCCAGGGCTAGCAAGTCATCGTGCGTACCCCGTTCGATGATTTGGCCATTTTGCAGGACTAAAATCAAATCTGCATGGACAACCGCACTGAGACGATGGGCTGTAATAATGGTTGTCTTATCCTTCCTCGTCTCCTTAAGATTGTCGATGATCGCATACTCAGTTTTGGCATCCACGGCGGACAAGGAATCATCTAAAATCAAGATATCAGGGTCTAAAATCATAGCCCGACTCATGGCTAGACGCTGCTTTTGACCACCAGAAAGACTGACTCCCTTTTCACCAATAACTGTATCAAATCCCTGAGGCATGTCCACAATATCTTGGTAAACTTGAGCTAGCTTTGTCGCTTCCTCGACCACCGAAAGGGACAAATTAGGATTGCCGAAGCGGATATTGTCTAAGATAGAGGTCGCAAAGAGGAACTGGTCCTGAGGAACATAGCCCATGAGACTGCGAAGGTCTGTCAGACGATAATCCCGAATATCATGACTGTTTAGGTAAATGGCTCCCTTATCCACATCGTATTCACGCAAGAGGAGCTTAATCAAGGATGTTTTCCCAGAGCCTGTCTGTCCGACCAAGCCAAGAGTTTCCCCTTTTTCCAAACTAAAGTGAATATCCGTCAGTGTTTTCTCATTTTCAAAGGCAAAACTATCAATATCGTACTCCAAGCGCCCATTTTCAATACTGTCCAGAGGAAACTCAGGGTCCTGTACAAGTGATTCCTGAGACAAGAGTTCCTCAATTCGCTGGTAAGAAACCTTTCCTCGCTGAGTGATATTAAAGAGGACACCAATAGCCATAAGAGGCCAGACCAGCATATCCAAGTAGCTGATAAAGGTGACCAGATTCCCAACTGTAATCTGCCCCTCCTGAACCATCAAGGAACCGACCAAAAGGGTTAAAACATAGGAGGAACCAACAAACAAGAGAACCATGGGGTCAAAGAGACTATCGTACTTCATGGTTTGGAGATTCTTTTGGAAGGTCAATTCATTTACTGCTTGAAAGGACTTCAACTCATCCGCCTGATAACCGAAAGACTTGGTTACTTTGATACCTGATACAGACTCCTGTACCTTATTATTGAGTTCAGAAAAGGCTGCTTGGGATTCTCCGAAAGCCTTATGAGTCTTTCTCCCTAGACGACTGGTCGCATAAGCCATAAAAGGCAAGGGAAGAATAGCAACCAGAGTCATCTGCCACGAAATGCTAAAAAGCATGGTCAGCAAAGTCACCAGCGCCGTGATGGAAGCATCCACTGCTGACATGACTCCTCCACCTGCAAGACGAGTTAAAGCATTGATATCATTGGTGGCGTGTGCCATCAAGTCCCCGGTCCGATAGGTCTGATAAAAGGCTGGCGACATTTTTGTGAAATGCTTAAACAAGCGAGACCGCATGATCTGCCCCAAACGATAGGAAGTTCCAAGGATATACATGCGCCAAACATAGCGCAGATAGTACATCCCAAAGGCTGCCAGCAGTAGATAAAATAGATTAAGAAGGAGGTCCTGCTGGGTTAATCGCCCTGATGTAATGGCATCAATCACCCGTCCCATGACCATGGGGGGAATAAGGTTGAGGACGGAAACCAAGACCAAGGCCACAATTCCGACTAGATAACGGCGTTTTTCTAACTTGAAAAACCACCAAAGTTTTTGAATAATGGACATAAAATCCCTTTCTGATTGCAAATTGAAACCTGAGGCCAAGACCCCAGGTTTTTCTTATTCATAGGTTACGACTGAGACGACACCCTTGTCATACTCAGCGATAAAGATATTGGCTACATTGTCATGCCCTTGTTTGCTGAGGTTATCAAGCAACCACTCTTCGCTGCGACCAATGGTCTCCAAAATTTCGACTTGGATAACACCGTCTGTGACAACAGGATACTTGGGATTCTCATCTCCCATTTGGACTACGATGAGTTGACCGTTCTGCTCCTGCATAGCGCGTTTGACTTGTTTCATTTGGAAAATTCCCTGGCTACGGAGCTTAAGTGCTACGTCCGCTGCTGATAAACCAACCGAACGGCAGGCTTCTGGATCAATCTTCCCATTTTTGATGAGCAGAGTTGGCTTCCCATCAATCAAACGTTTCACAAAGTAAACATTATTGTTCAGCCATTTGAGAGTCAAGACCAGAATGGTCCACATAATCAGGATAACTGCATACTGAAGGATACTGATGGCACTATTGTAAATCACCCCACCGATGATACCCCCGAGTACATAGTTCTGAATTTGGTCTATCGCTGAGTTAGGCGCTAGGTTACCCTTTCCTGTCACATTGATTACAAAAACCAGAGAAAAGAGACCCAAGGCTAGTTTGATTAAAATTTCGATATAATTGAGTGTCATTTGTTCACCTCCACCAGTTCAATTGCATCTGTTTTATACAATTCGACTTTCTCTAGCAGGTACTTGTATGGCTCACTTCCGTTCAAGGCACGATAATAGCGATCTCCCACCTTGATAAGTGCGCCATCCGTGTCCGCAGAAGTATTGACATAGACCTCTGACTTGTCTACTCCCAATTCTTTGGAAACAAGCTCGATGAAATGAAGTGAAGCTTGAAATTTATTATTAGATACTTGATTGTTTTGATAAGTTGTGATGCTGACCAAAAAGAGAGCTAATAAGGTCAAAGCTGAAATCATGACCAACTCACGAAATTTGGTCCCCTTTTTATCTCGATAGGCTTTAAAAGCAAAAAATCCTGTGATAGCTAGGAGAACAATTCCAAAGCCAATCATGATGCCATTTTGCTGACTGATTTGGCTAAGTACATAGTCATATGAGTAAAATTTCATTTATTTTCACTCCCTTTCATAAAATCATTCTTAATTATAAACGAAAGAGAGTGATTTTTCAAGCCATACGTTGGGGAAATAGACCTTTTTTTGGTATAATAAAATCTATAATCTGAATGAAAAAGGTAACTTTATGAAACTCATCTCATGGAATATTGATTCCCTCAATGCTGCCCTAACGAGCGACTCAGCTCGTGCAAAATTGTCCCAAGAAGTCCTACAAACCTTGGTAGCTGAAAATGCTGATATTATCGCTATCCAGGAAACCAAGCTTTCTGCAAAAGGGCCTACAAAGAAACACTTGGAAATTTTAGAAGAACTCTTCCCAGGTTATGAAAACACTTGGCGTTCCTCTCAAGAACCTGCTCGCAAAGGCTACGCTGGAACTATGTTCCTCTATAAGAAAGAACTCACACCAGCAATTAGCTTCCCAGAAATCGGTGCCCCTTCTACCATGGACTTGGAAGGCCGCATCATCACCCTAGAATTTGATGAATTTTTCGTAACGCAAGTATACACACCAAACGCTGGCGACGGTCTCAAACGCTTGGAAGAGCGTCAAGTCTGGGACGTCAAATATGCTGAGTATCTAGCTGAGTTAGACAAAGAAAAACCAGTCCTTGCAACCGGTGACTACAACGTAGCCCACAAGGAAATCGACCTTGCAAATCCTGCCAGCAACCGCCGTTCACCTGGTTTTACAGACGAGGAGCGTGCTGGATTTACCAACCTTTTGGCAACTGGATTTACTGACACCTTCCGCCACGTTCACGGCGATGTCCCAGAGCGTTATACTTGGTGGGCCCAACGTAGCAAGACTTCTAAAATCAACAATACAGGCTGGAGAATCGACTACTGGCTCACTAGCAACCGCGTGGCTGACAAGGTGACCAAGTCTGACATGATTGACTCGGGTGCGCGTCAAGACCATACGCCGATTGTATTGGAAATTGAACTCTAAGGAGAAAGCTAATGGACTATCAAGCTGTCATTCCTGAATTTGTAGTATCTGACCTCGAAAAGTCACGCCACTTCTACTGCGACTTGCTGGGATTTTCTGTCGAATACGAGCGTCCAGAGGAGAAATTTCTCTTCCTCTCGCTTGAAGACTGCCAACTTATGCTAGAAGAAGGCAGCACAGAAGAATTAGCCCAACTAACCTATCCTTTCGGGCGCGGTGTCAATATTTCCTTTGGTATTGAAGATGTCCCTCAGCTCCACCAAAAACTGCTGGAAGCTGACCATCCTATCCATCGTCCGCTGACAAAAAGAGAATTTCGAGTGGGAGATAGCTTTATTTACCCTCATGAATTTGCGATTTTGGATCCAGATGGTTATTTTCTAAGATTTAGCGAATAGAATAATCGAAGTCTACAATACTATCTAGCCTTGTAGGCTTTTTCGTTCGCTTTTATGATCTATTTGCTAACAAAATATTTGATTTATAAAGCTAATTGGTGTAAAATAAAAACATTGGCAGTAGCCTATTTAAAATTGAATATCATTTTACTTGTTTATGTCGTGAATTGGCACGACGTTTCTACAAGGTGCCGGAACACCTAACAATGAGTATGTCAGCTGAAGGTATGGTTTTGGCCATGCCTATTTTGGGGACTTACTTAGGGGATTAAGTAGGTCCTTTTTGTATATTTTTGTTAAAGCACGCCTTTAAGTGTAAACTAAATTTTTTTAATATTTCCCTTAATTAGTGCGGACGGGAGGTGAAATTATCCTGTGGATAATTTCAGGAATCCAGGGAATTTCATCCCTAATTTTTGAGCCCCTAGCTCTTTCATTTCTAGGCTTAGGCTAAAATAGTTCCCCGAACTATTTTACTCTCAAAAATCCCGTCATAGACAATAACAAGATTATTGTCTATGATACCACTACGGCGGGAAATGTTTGATAAAACTCGCTTCGCTCGTACTAGTTTTATCAAATATATAGTACTAGCAAACTGGTTCACTATAGAAATATTTAACCAACAAGTAAACTGGCTTTTAGACTTTAGGAGGTCTTATGAAATTATTAGAAGAGCGCATCCTTGAGGATGGGCATATCTTGGAGGACAATATCCTCAAGGTGGATTCCTTTCTAACCCACCAAGTTGACTTTAGCTTGATGCGAGAGATTGGTAAGGTATTTGCGGAAAAATTCGCTGCTGCTGGCATTACCAAGGTCGTAACCATTGAAGCGTCAGGCATTGCCCCAGCCGTTTTTACAGCTGAAGCCTTGAACGTTCCCATGATTTTCGCCAAGAAAGCTAAAAACATCACCATGAATGAAGGAATCTTAACTGCAGAAGTCTACTCCTTTACCAAGCAGGTGACCAGCACCGTTTCCATCGCTGGAAAATTCCTTTCACCAGAGGACAAGGTCTTGATTATCGATGATTTCCTAGCAAATGGACAAGCTGCCAAAGGCTTGATCCAAATCATCGAACAAGCCGGAGCAAAAGTTGAAGCGATTGGTATCGTGATTGAAAAATCTTTCCAAGATGGTCGTGATTTGCTTGAAAAAGCAGGATATCCAGTCCTATCACTGGCTCGCTTGGATCGTTTCGAAAATGGTCAGGTCGTATTTAAGGAGGCAGATCTCTAATGCAAAAACAAGAAAAACATTCACAAGCAGCTGTTCTTGGCTTGCAGCACTTACTAGCCATGTACTCAGGTTCTATCCTGGTTCCTATCATGATTGCGACAGCTCTTGGCTATTCAGCTGAGCAGTTGACCTACCTAATCTCCACAGATATCTTCATGTGTGGGGTGGCCACCTTCCTCCAACTCCAACTCAACAAATACTTTGGGATTGGACTACCAGTCGTTCTCGGGGTTGCCTTCCAATCCGTCGCTCCTTTAATTATGATTGGGCAGAGCCACGGTAGCGGGGCTATGTTTGGTGCCCTTATCGTTTCAGGGATTTATGTGGTTCTGATTTCAGGCATTTTCTCAAAAGTTGCCAATCTCTTCCCATCTATCGTAACAGGCTCTGTCATTACCACGATTGGTTTAACCTTGATTCCTGTCGCTATTGGAAATATGGGAAATAACGTTCCAGAGCCAACTGGTCAAAGTCTCTTGCTTGCAGCTATCACTGTTCTAATCATCCTCTTGATCAACATCTTTACCAAAGGATTTATCAAGTCTATCTCCATTTTGATTGGGTTGGTTGTTGGAACTGCCATTGCTGCTACCATGGGCTTGGTTGATTTCTCCCCTGTTGCAGCAGCACCGCTTGTCCATGTCCCAACTCCCCTCTACTTTGGGGTGCCAACCTTTGAAATCTCCTCTATTGTCATGATGTGTATCATCGCAACGGTGTCTATGGTTGAATCGACTGGTGTTTACCTAGCCTTGTCTGATATCACGAAAGACCCAATCGACAGCACGCGCCTGCGCAACGGTTACCGTGCAGAAGGTTTAGCCGTCCTTCTCGGAGGAATTTTTAACACCTTCCCTTATACAGGATTTTCACAAAACGTTGGGTTGGTTAAATTGTCAGGTATCAAGACTCGCCTGCCAATCTACTACGCGGCTGGTTTCCTAGTCCTCCTTGGACTCCTTCCTAAGTTTGGTGCCCTAGCTCAAATCATTCCGAGTCCTGTCCTTGGAGGGGCCATGCTGGTGATGTTTGGCTTTGTTTCCCTTCAAGGGGTGCAAATCCTCGCCCGCGTTGATTTTGCTAACAATGAACATAACTTCCTTATCGCAGCTGTCTCCATCGCTGCAGGTGTCGGACTCAATAATAGTAATCTCTTTGTCAGCATGCCAACAGCCTTCCAAATGTTCTTCTCAAATGGAATCGTCGTAGCCAGCATACTGGCCATTGTCCTCAATGCAGTATTAAACCGGAAGAAGAAATAAGAAAAAGAGGTGCGAGCCTCTTTTTTGTTTATCTATATCCTCACCTGTCTTTCTGCTGACCGCTGGCCTGTGACAAACATGGTAAAGGTTGCCTTGCAGACATTTCTGCCTTCTTGATTGGTAATATCGACATCCACGACACAGGTTGTGCGACCTTGATGGACACATTCTCCTTTAATGGTCAACACGTCGTCGCGTTTTCCTGCCTTGAGGTAGTTGATAGAAGACTGAAGCGTCACTCCATCAAGCCCCAGAGAGATAACCACCAAACCACTAATCTGGTCACAAAGAGTAAAGAGATAGCCACCATGGGCATTGCCATAGTAGTTGAGCGACGAGTCCACTACTTTTGTCGTCACCACAACATGACCATCTCTCATTTTTTCAATTTCGTAATTTTCAAAGGCAGATATAGCATCAAAATGAAAATCTTTCATCGTTTCCTCCTGATAGTTCAAACGACACTATGATACTACTTTTTATAGGACTGTGCAAGGAGAAAGCTCCTAGTCTGGCAAAATTCCGACCTGCTCAACAAAACGCATAAAAGCTGCCTGTCCTTGTTCCGTCTGCTTGTAAACTCCTGCATCCTCCAAAACACGTGCAAAAATAGCACCCACAGAGTCCTTGACGATTTCAAGGGCTTTTTCTTTATCTGCTAGGTCCGGATGTTGGGCTTTGAGCTGGTCTGCCCATTCTTGATGATAGTCGGCAACTATATCATCATCTCCCACAAGATAGCTAGCAACCTGTTCCACTTCTGCTTTCAAACGTGGCGGCAGGATAGCCAAACCCATGACCTCAATCAAGCCGATATTTTCCTTCTTGATATGTTGGACATCCTTGTGGGGATGATAGATGCCATCAGGATGTTCTGGCGATGTCTGATTGTCCCGCAAGACCAAGTCCAACTCAAACTGTCCATCGCGTTTACGAGCAATCGGTGTGATGGTGTGATGCGGTGTCCCGTCTGTCTCTGCTAAAATCTGGACTTCAGGGTCTGAATACTGTCGCCATTCCTGTAAAATCTTGTCAGCCAAGTTAATCAAATCCTCCTTGGAATCTGAAGTCAAACGTAGCACTGACATTGGCCACTTAACAATCCCAGCCTTGACCTGCTCAAAACCAGCAAAACAGAAAGTCTTTTGCAAAGGAGCCAATTCCATAGGAAATACGTGACGGCCTCCTTGATAGTGGTCATGAGTTAGAATAGAGCCCCCCACAATTGGCAGGTCGGCATTAGAGCCTGCAAAATAGCCAGGAAACTGCTCTACAATCGCCAGCAGACGCTCAAAACTCTGACGACTAATGGCCATAGGTCGATGCTGACCGTCTAAGAAAATACAGTGCTCATTAAAATAAGCATAGGGCGAATACTGGAAGCCCCACTCCTGACCCGCCATTTCGAAACGGATAATGCGGTGATTGCTGCGAGCTGGGTGGTTGACTCGACCATGGTAGCCTTCATTCTCTAGACAAAGCTGACACTGAGGATAATTGCTAGCTTGCACCAACTTGGCTGCTGCAATCTCTTTTGGATCCTTTTCAGGCTTAGAGAGATTGATGGTAATCTCTAGTTCACCGTAGTCAGACGGAACACGATAAGCAATATTCTTTGCGATAGCCTTTAGTTTGATGTAGTCATTTTTCTGACTGAGTTGGTAGAAGTCTGCAATTGCCTGCTCTGGTGACTGGGCATAGGTTGTCCAAAAGTCACGATTAACCTGGCTCGGACACGGCGTTACCAAGTCCATGAGGTCAGCACCGAGAATTTCGCGCGCAGCCAGACTATCTTCAATCGTTTCCATGCAAACGGCTTCCTCAACAAGCTGGTCCTTGAGGTCAATCAATTTATCCATATCAGTCTCAACTTCCAAAACTCCTTCGCCCACCCGTGCTAAGACACGATTGGTCAGGTAGATGCGATCCATTTCCTCAAATGAACTTTCAGCAATAACGTGTGTTACAAATTTATCTACTAAGGTCACGATAGAGCCTCCTTTTAACTAGTCAAGGACGCGAGTGCCACCTGCAACTTCAGCGATATAGAAGCTTGGAGCATATCCAACGACTTCCTCGTAGTGCTTGCCTACAGCTTCCTTAAAGGCCTCAACAGCATCTTTTTGCACCAAGGCAATGGCACAGCCACCAAAACCAGCTCCTGTCATACGAGCACCGAGAACACCTTCTTGTACCCAAGCTGCGTGAACAAGGGTATCCAATTCCAAGCCAGTTACTTCATAGTCATGTTCTAGAGAAACGTGAGAAGCATTCATCAAACGACCAAAGGTTTCCAAATCACCTGCCTGAAGAGCTGCTTGCGCTTTGAGGGTACGTTGGTTTTCAAGCACAGCATGACGAGCACGTTTCAAGCGATTTTCATCTTTAATCAGATAGCTGTATTGGTCAAAGGCCCACTCATCCAATTCACCCAAGGTCTGAATATCCAAGGCAACTTGCAATTCTTCCACAGCTTTTTCACACTCAGCACGGCGTTCATTGTACTTAGAGTCCGCCAGTTCACGACGTTTGTTGGTGTTCATGATAACAACGACATTGTCCTTCAAATCAAGTGGCACCAAGTCGTATTCTAACGTATTGGTATCTAGGTAAATGGCACGTTGGTCTGCCCCCATACCGATGGCAAATTGGTCCATGATACCAGAGTTGACTCCGATAAAGTAATTTTCTGTTTGTTTTCCGATTTTAACCAAATCCAAACGGTCTAGTTTTAAACCAAAGAGATGCTCTGCCACGACCCCTGTCAAAAGTTCCAAAGATGCTGATGAAGACAAGCCTGCACCATTTGGGATATTCCCAAAGACATAGAAATCAAACCCTTTGTCAATAACATGGCCAGCTTCCTGCAAGAAATGGAGGACCCCTTTTGGATAATTGGTCCAGCTGTGCTCTTTTTCAAATTTGAGGTCAGCAAGAGGAACTTCAATGATACCTTTGTCCTCAAAGTTGGCTGAGTAGAAACGCAAAACTTGGTCGTCACGTTTGCGAGCCACCCCATAAGTTCCCAAGGAAATAGCTGCTGGGAAAACATGTCCACCATTGTAATCCGTGTGTTCACCAATCAAATTGATACGACCTGGTGAAAAGAAAGTTTGGTCTGCTTCTTGACCAAAAACGGCAAGAAAGTCTTTGCGAAGGGCTTCAGTAGTAAGATCTTGTGTCATATAAATTCTCCTTTGACTGTCCGTTAAGTCACCTTAACGTGTAATCGTTTTCTTCTATTGTATCCAAGGGATTTACCAAGGTCAATCCTTTTTACTAAAGTTTTACTAAACAATCGGTAAAAAGAAGAAAAATATGATATACTAACCTAAAAGGAGGAAGATTTATGGCTACCTTAAAAGACATCGCACAGCTAGCCTCTGTCTCTATCGCGACCGTATCCCGTGTCCTCAATCGCGACCAGAGTCTATCTGTTACAGAAGAAACCAGACACCGTATTTTAACTGTCGCTGAAGAGCTGGGCTATACCAAACACCTCAAGACAGGCGAATCCCACAAGCCCAAGCAGAAAATTGCCATTATCCAATGGATCAGCGAGCAGGGGGAGCTAGACGACCTCTACTACTACCAGATTCGTCTCGGTATTGAAAAAAGAGCCCAAGAGTTGGACTATGATATCTTGCGCTATTTTAATGACCATCCTTTTACACTGAGCGAGGAAGTGATTGGCATTCTCTGCATCGGAAAGTTCAGCCGAGCTCAGATTTCTGCCTTTGAAGAATACCAAAAACCTTTAGTCTTTATGGACAGCGACACCCTCTCACTAGGTCATACCTGTATTATCACTGACTTTTACACTGCTGTAAAACAAGTTGTAGATCACTTCCTCAGCCAAGGGCTGGATCGTATCGGAATTCTCACAGGTCTTGAGGAAACAACTGACCAAGAAGAAATCGTCCAGGATAAGCGACTTGAAAATTTCAAAGACATTGCCCAAGCAAAGGGAATCTACCGTGAAGAACTGGTCTTTCAAGGGAGCTTTACTGCCCAGTCTGGCTATGACTTGATGAAGGAGGCCATTCAGAGCTTAGGAGACCAACTCCCCCCAGCCTTTTTCGCAGCTAGCGATAGTTTAGCCATCGGTGCCCTCCGTGCCCTCCAAGAAGCTGGAATCAGCCTACCAGACCGCGTCAGCCTCATTTCTTTTAACGACACTAGCCTGACCAAGCAGGTCTATCCTCCTCTTTCTAGCATTACCGTCTATACCGAAGAAATGGGTCGAGCAGGTATGGATATTCTTAACAAAGAAGTACTCCACGGTCGCAAAATCCCCAGCCTAACCATGCTGGGAACCAGACTGACTCTGAGAGAAAGTACGCTGCCATAACTCAACAAATATACCAACGCAAAAAATCCTAATAGGGAGTCCCAAATCTCCATTAGGATTTTCATTGTTAATCCATCACAATCATAGACTTAATGGTCTTGCGTTCATCCATATCTTTATAAGCCTGGTCAATATCTTCCAATTTATAACTTGATGTAAAGACACGGCCTGGATTGATGTCTCCATCAAGAATCGCTTTTAACAAAACTTGTTTGTCATAAGTAGTAACTGAGGCTGCTCCACCTGCCACTGAAATATTTTGAGCAAAGGTAGAACCGAGCGCACGGTTATTGTAATGAGGAACACCAACGAAGCCTAAACGTCCACCATTGTGAAGTACTCCAAGGGCTTGATCTACGGCTGCTTCAGTCCCAACACATTCAAGGGCTGCATCTGCTCCACCACCAAGGATTTCACGGACTTTGGCAATTCCCTCTTCGCCACGTTCAGCCACAACAGCTGTCGCACCTGATTCCAAGGCCATCTTTTGGCGATCTTCATGACGACTCATAAGGACAATTTGAGAAGCTCCACGCATCTTAGCTGCAATGACAGCGCATTGCCCAACAGCCCCGTCACCAATCACCACAACCTTATCCCCTTTTTGCACATTAGCAACACGCGCTGCATGATAGCCAGTCGGCATGACATCAGCAAGAGTCAATAGGGATTTTAGCATACCTTCGCTATAATCTGAAGGTTGTCCAGGGATTTTAACCAGCGCCCAGTTGGCATAGTGGAAACGGATATACTCAGCCTGGACACCACCTGACCAGTTGGTGCCAATATGGCGGTCACAAGTCCCATCATAGCCAGCGCGACAGGCGTCACACTCCCCACAGCCATGGGTGAAAGGTGCAATGACAAAATCTCCCGGTTTGACCGTTGTAATAGCCTCTCCGACTTCTTCGACAATCCCGATCGCCTCATGACCACTATTTCCATGCCCTTCTTCGATTTCGGGATTACGATAACTCCAGAGGTCCGATCCGCAAACGCAAGTACGGACAATGCGGATAATAGCATCATCTGCTTCTATAATTTGCGGACGTTCAATGGTAGCAAGTCCAACCTGGCCTGCCTTTGTATATACTGCTGATTTCATTTAAAATTTTCCTTCCTTGTAAAGTTTAATTTTGTGATTTAAGCGATTTAAAGCCGTCTGTAACTGAGACAAGCGCCCCTCTAATTTTTTCTTTTCCTCTTCTAAAATACCAAGCCTTTCCTCTCTCGTTTCATCCCCCTTTTGGTAGAGCGACATATAGTCAACTAAACTGTCTACAGAGACACCGGCCGAACGGAAACACTTAATAAATTCCAGCGCTTCTATATCCTGATCTTGAAAGTCACGAATTCCAGTCGCGGTTCGAGTAATCGGTGCACAAGACCAACCCGCTCATAATACCGAATCGTATCCGCTGAAATTCCCAATAAATCGCTGGCAGATTTAATATTCATATACTAGCCTCCTTTCATTATCTTCACTGAATTTAAGCAACTATAACTCATTCATCTTATTATACAACTTTGAGTTGACTCCAAGTCAAACTTTTTGCATCTAATCGAAAAATTTTTTTAATTACCAAACATCTAAGTAAAGTTTATACAGAGCCTTATAGGATCAAACTTTTAAGATATTTAAACAGGAAAGAAAATACTCTATTTCAAATAACATAGGGGCTTAATCATTCTTTACTTTTTACTAATGATGCCCATGCTTCTGCTCTAACTCTCTCACCCTCCGCTTATGTTGCGCATGATTACTTTGACTGCTATCCACTTCAATAGTGATATTCTGCACGCCTCTTTCTTCTAAAAATTGACGCACCACTTCTTTGGTTTCCATCATCTGTTCCCAGTCCTTAATACAAATGTGGACAATAGCATTATTCTCTAGACCGTCCATGGACCAAATGCTAAGTTGATTGACACTTTTGACATTGATCAGAGCCTCCAAATCCTTCTCCAAATCCCCTGTCTCTACTTCTTCTGGCACAGCATCTAGGAAAATCTTCAGTGCGCTCCAAAAGCGAGGAATGGCTTTCGACAGAATAAAGATAGAAATAACCAGCGATAAAAGCGGATCGAGGATATACCAATCTGTAAATCGGAGGATAATCGCCATTAGGATGACAGCCAACCAACCAAGAGTGTCTTCCAAAAAATGCAAGCTAAGAATTGACTCGTTCTTTGTCTTTCCTTTACGAACTACCAGACTTGCTAGCACATTGATAGCTACTGCAATGATTCCCAGCCAGAGGATACCTTTCTCATTAACGGGTTGCGGATGAGCAATCTTCGTGATATTTTCCAAAATCACTAGGACAGACCCTATCATAAGAATCACAGCCGTTAGCATGGCCCCTAAAAGACTAAAACGTTTGTAACCCAAGGTGTACTGCCTATCTTCCTCACGGTTTGAGATTGTTTCTAAAAGGGCTGAGATACCAATGGCTAGAGCATCTCCCAAGTCATGAACAGAATCAGCAAAAACTGCACTCGAACCAAAGATTCCTCCTGCGATAAACTCAACAATCGCATAGCTTAAATTTAAGAAAAAAGCTAACCAGATAGATGTTTTAGGACTCATTTCTCTCCCTCCTTTGGTATAATGGGTATATACATACTTCTTTCATTTGTATTATCTAATAAAATCCAAAGAAAGGATAGAAGCAAACTGTCAGTCCTGTTCAGTTCTGAACAGTTTGTATCAAGTGTCTATATGCCAAAAAGAGACCGTCGGGTTAGTAAGACTAAAAAAGCCATCTATCAAGCTTTTTTACAACTTTTGAACGATAAGGGCTATGATGCCACTACTGTTCAGGATATCATTGACCTAGCAGATGTTGGACGTTCTACTTTTTACTGTCATTACGAAAGTAAGGAACTCCTTTTAGATGAGCTCTGTCGCTACCTCTTTCATCATCTCTTTGAAAGGGAAGGACACTTTACTACCGAGGACTACCTCGCGCATATCTTTTTACATTTTCAGAAAAACCAGGACCATGTCACCAGTCTCCTTTTTTCCAAAAACGACTACTTCCTCCGCCAACTACACAAGGAACTCGAACACCACGTTTATCCCATGGTGGCGGGTGACTTGCAAGAGGCCTACCCAAACATTCCAGCCTCCTACCTCCAGCATTTTGTTGTGACGAACTTTATCGAGACTCTAACTTGGTGGCTAAAAAAAGGAAAATCTTATACCGAAGAGCAAGTGGTGAGATTTTACCTTGATGTAATGGAGATGACCTCTACAACTCCACTTGATAACTAAGCCTGTAACTCAGAAAGGAACCAACTATGTTAACTTCGATGATTCTAGGAATACTAACAATTGTACTAGCTCTCGCCTTCTCATTGCTTCACCTTGCTGCTGCTTTTTCAGCCATGAAACAAAAGAACTACAGTCTAGGAAATAAGTGCATCTTGGTCGGCAGTTGCCTCACTTCTCTGGCTCTAGCCATCTTTTACTTCGTCCCAGTTGCGACCATTCTTCTATGGATTGTGGGCTCGAGTATCGTCTGCTATGGAGCCTACTGGAACGGCCAACAGAAAGAAAAACAACATATCTCGCACCACATCGTTCGTATAACGACCGCTATTATCATTACGGTATTATTCATTTTGCTCTAACACAAAAAAGGATCATCTGATCCTTTTTTACTTTTTTAAGAGCTTTTTGCTGCCTTGCTCCACTGATACCACCCAACTAGACTATTGATGAGATAAATTAGGTATTTCCCTTGGATTTGCAGGCTTTCTCCCCACTAGAGATAGATTGAAAAGACATTGGTAGCTGCCCAGAATATCCATTGTTCACGGTAAACAGCTGTCATGAGGATTTGCCCAACCCCATTGGTCGCATCGGTGATGGAATCGCGATAAGGACGATTGGCTCCGATAGACTGATAAATGAACCCAAAGGCCAACCACCAAAGAACACTAATAGAAAGATACTTTGTCCAACCCTTGCCGTCTAGTTTACGTGCGACAAACTCTTGTTGTTCTTTCTTAAACTGGGCTTGGTAGATCCACACTAGAAGTCCAATTGGCTGCATAATTGTAAAATAGAGAGTTGTTAAAACCTCACCATAGAAGCCTTTTTGAAGGGCAAGCACCAGATAAATGATGGAATTAATCAAACCAAATAGGTAGTTACTAGCACGACCTTCAGCTTCTCAAAGAGCAGAAAAAAGGTTAGTAAGGCTTGAGAGATGAATCATTTTAAAGGCAAACAATTCCAACAAGACGTCATCATTGTCGCTGTTGGTTATTACCTACGTTACAATCTGAGCTATCGTGAAGTTCAGGAATTGCTTTATGACCGTGGAATAAATGTTTGTCACACTACGATTTATCGGTGGGTTCAAGAATACAGTAAAATCCTCTATCATCTCTGGAAAAAGAAAAATAAACAGTCCTTCTATTCGTGGAAAATGGATGAAACCTATATCAAAATTAAGGGGCGTTGGCATTATCTCTATCGAGCGATTGATGCGGACGGTTTAACATTGGATATCTGGTTACGAAAGAAACGTCGAGCAGACGATAACAGCTATAAGTTAGAAGATACCGCCTATCAAGAAGATAAAGCACGCAAAGCAGAAACCGAAGATAAGCTAGCTATTGAAGCAATGAAAAGCAAGTACACCACGCTATTGCTAGAAAATATGTTGCTAAGTCCGTTTGAAATGCAAGATACAAAAATCATGGCAGAATTGCAAGTCCATGTTTACCCCCTCTATGACGAACTGAAAGAATTAAGAGGGCTAAATAGTGTTAAAGACCACTTGTCTTATGTTGCCAGCAGACGTGAAGAATATTCTAAGCATAATATCGCACGCTACCTCAAAAAAGTCATTGAACAATATCTACCAACGGTTAAAAGGCAGGACTTAAACCATGAGTGAAGACTTAAAAACGATCAAAGAGCTGGCGGATGAGTTGAGTGTTACAAAACAAAATATTCAATATCACTACCAAAGGTTACCAAAAGAATTACAGCTTAAAAGTTCCAATGGGTCTAATCTAATAAATTCTAAAGCAGAAAAAATAATTTTAGGTAAAGTAGAAAGTAGTAGCAAATCAAATACCAAAGACCAACAAATAAGTAGCAAAGACCAACAAATAGAAAAACTAACTAATTTGTTAGACCAGTAACAACGATTAGCCTTGCAAGATAAAAAGTTGCTAGAAGAATACAAGGCGGAAAATGATAACTTAAAAGCCCTCAAAATGCCCTCACAGGAAACAGAATTCAAACACTTAGACAATCAATATAAAGATGAAGTGAACGCTCTTAAAGAGAAGTTGGAAAATTTACAGGAACAAATCAAAGATCAAAAAAGGATAGAAGAACAAGAAAAACCAATAAAATGGTGGGGACTATGGCGAAAATAGATGATTCAGTTAAAAAGAAAGTTCCAGAATTGCGATTTAAAGGATTCACGGATGAATGGGAACAGCGTAAGTTGGGAGACGAAGTTCGAATAGTGATGGGACAGTCTCCTAATTCAGAAAATTATACTGATGATCCTAATGGGCGCTAAAAATGCGAAGACCTATGAAGACCTATTTTGTATTAGTCAAACAAAAAATCCAAAAGAAATGGTATATGATTATGACCATGAAACAAAGTAAAATCAAACCGAGTGATCTGAGGAAGCACCCGATGATCATGAAACGTTATTAAACACAAAAGTCACCCATGTGAGTTCTTGCCAGAAGCTGAAGTTAATCCTTCAACCTGGAAAACCCGCAGAGGTGACTTTTTCTATACATCTCGATTTTTCTGGCAATAATCATTAACCGATAAATATGTCTGTGAATCACCCAGCGACTCCGCTATGTCCATAATCCGCGGTGGTAGTAATCCCACTCGCTGGACAAGTTCGTGATTGCTGAACAATTCCCGTGGACTGCCGGCGAAGCCAAACTTCCCGTGTTCCATAACATACACCGATTCAAACTCGGCGGCGACCCAATCCATGTCATGGGTGATGGTCACAACTTGGTGGCCCGAATCAGCCAACTGATGGAAAATTGCGGTCAACTTGCGCCGGCTTTCCCAATCAAGCGACATCATCGGCTCATCAAATAAATAAATCGCCGGATCCACTGCCAAAACTGTGGCAACGCTCAACAGCTTGCGTTCCGACAATGACAGGTCATATGGACTTTCAGCTGTTTTATCATCCAAGCCAACTCTTTTTAGAGCCGCTAAAGCCCGCCTCGTAATCGTGTCGTGGTCATCTATGACCTGCGCGACATTCCACTCCACCTCTCGTTGAACGGTCGGGTTGAAAAGCTGATCGTCAGGATTCTGAAAAGTAATCCCAACCTTCAGTAACTTTTCGACTGGTTTAAGATCATTAAAATTTTCTCCATCGATCTTAATCACACCGGTTTGTGGTGTCAGCAAACCCGTCAACAATTTGAAGAGCGTTGATTTGCCGACACCATTTTGGCCGACAATCGCCACCATCGGATCGGCGAAGTGTTTGTCTTCAACATCCAAGCTAAAGGACCGTTCCGGATAAGTGAACGTCAGGTGGCTCAGTTCAATTGTGGACATAACGAACCTCCTTCAGATCAGCGTAATTCACTGGATACCGGCCATCAGCCAAGTGCCAATCCATTTTTTGAGCAAGTTGCTGGATTGTCGGGGCTGGAATCTGCCAGTCAGCTGCCAAATGATTAAACACCTCACCCGGCCTGCCCTGGGCTACCATTTGACCCTCGTGCAGCACCCACACAACGTCGGCGACTTCGCACAAATCGTCAATTTCACTGGTGACAATGAAGACAGTCGTCTCTTTGACTTGGGCCAGCCATTGGAAAAATTGCCGGCGGCCAAGGGGATCCATCTCACTGGTCGGATCATCCATAATCAAAACAGCCGGATTAGCCACAATCGCCGTGGCAATTGCCAACCGCTGGATCTGACCACCGGAAAGGCTCTCGGGACGCAAATTCAGCTGTTCAATCAGCCCCATTTGCGTGGCAACTTCTTCAACCCGTTTTTGAATCAGTCCTTCAGCCATTCCCTGATTAATCAAGTCAAAGGCGATTTCATCGGCAACCGTGTCTGCCAACCCGCTTAGTTGGCCAGCTGGATTTTGCAGTACAACTCCATTCATGGCATTATAAACGGGCCAATTGTCAGACACTCGCTGGCCAAACATGTGCCAATCGCCCTCAATCTCAGCAGACACAATTTTGGGAATGACCCCTGCCAGAACACGGCACAAAGTCGATTTGCCGGAGTGGCTATTCCCGATAATCCCAACCACCTGGTCGGTATGAACCTCCGCGTTAATCTGACGCAGTTGTGGTTGCTCAGTACCCGGATAACGGGTGGTCAAATTTTCAATTACAATCCGTTTATCTTCGTCCATATCTTCCACCCAATCAATAAAATTGCCAATCCAGTCAGACCAATGTGCAGCGTCCGCGACAGGCGATACACGCGCTGGGAGGTTCTGACAGTCCGGTTGAGATTATCAAAACCTCTCAGTTGGAGAGAAATCGACCGCGTCATCGATTGATCCAATGTCTTAATCACCAATGGAATTAGAACCGGCAGGACTGACTTTAGTTTCTGAATCAACGTTTTTTGCGGATTGGTTCCGCGAACTTTTTGTGCCTGCTGGATTTTCCGCATATTGCGCATCATTTCCGGCAAAATATAACACACCGACATCAGAACGTAGACGGTTTTATAAGACAATCCGGACAGTTCCAAATAGGCCGCGTTTTCTGAAATACTCGTGGTCACCATAAAAAAGCCACTGGTCAAAATAATCACCAATACTCGACAACCCAGAGTGGTGGCGTAAATCAGGCCTTCTTTGTAGAACGACACCCCAAGCACAGAAAACAGCACAGTTTGATTCCGACTGTAAAATAACCCTTGGATGATCAGCATGGTGCAAATCAGAAACAGGCTGAATCCCAGCGCCTTAAAGGTGGTAGAACTCAATTTGGAAAATAACAATAGCAGTGTTGCGACAAGAATTAATCCGGCCTGAAGCAATAAATTCATACTGGCAAAGCTCAACAACGTCATGTCCAAGATGAACAAGAGCTTAGTAATCGGATCGATCACCTGGTACCACTTGAGCTTGACCCGTGACGCTCCAGAAATCAATGTTTTATCAGTCATCATTTATCATCGCTAAAGAAGTGCACCATCCGCTTCGGCAGCTGACGATAGATGAAGAATGCCAGGTAGGCCACGCAGACTTTATCCAAAATATCCAAGACAAACTCATCGGTAAATGAGGCCAGCCACACTGGTACATGATTGGCGACCATTACCGCAAACAATGAGTCACCCCAAGCGATACCGGTCTGACCACCCCAAAAGATGACGTTGAGTGGCGTTGAAATGACAGCTGAAACGATGGCAATAATAATAGCAGAAACAAATACTCGTCGCGCTGACGAGAACCACCCATTGGCGTGCAAAACTCCGACAGCAATCCCAATTCCGATGCTGGTAATCGCATACACGGTTGAAATTGGCGATAAGGTCAGCCCATAGATCACGTTGTTGATGAAACCACTAATGGCACCGGCAACCGGCCCAGCCAACATGCTGGTAAGAAAGGTTCCCAAAGACCCCAGCCAAACGGGCAACTTTAACCCCTCCGCCAAGGCTTTGGCAACATAGTTAATCCCCACGGCAGCGGGAATCAAAGTCATGGTGGCAGCACTTAACTTAAATTTCCACATACTGGTACGATGAATCGGTTCTGTTTTCATAATCTTCTCCTTTTGTTTTTAAAGAGCCGTGTCTGGATAGACTTTCGGACGCAACGCTCTATTATATATCTACTGAACTGTCTATACACAAGATTTCCATCCTTAGTCGACATGAGCTGGAAATCCTTGTTTGTTAAGTAGTTCACAACACATTATACACCTATTTTGTGAATAGTCAAGTGTATTTACAGTAAAAATCTAGAAAATCCTGAAAATTTCCTCTTATACTCTTCGAAAATCAAATTCAAACTACG
>NZ_KV821994.1:0-13526 GCF_001815805.1 Streptococcus sp. HMSC072D05 | reverse complement strand
AGTTTGCTCTTTGATTTTCATTGAGTATTATTTTCCATTTTGAAAGACATTCAGTAACTCTAATATCAAAAAAGCCCAGACAAGATTGCCTGAGCATTTTTTTATAGTCGTTTAAGCAAGTTGAGTTTAGCATTTTCAAACTATTTCTTCAACAAACCTTGTTCTTGTAAAAACTCCTTGGCTACTTGTTCTGCTGACTTGCCTTCAACACCGACTTGGTAGTTAAGCTGGCTCATCTGGCTTTCAGTAATTTTACCAGCCAATTTATTGAGAACTTTCTCCAACTCAGGATGCTTCTTAAGCAAAGCTTCTTTCATGAGTGGCGCTCCTTGATAAGGTGGGAAGAGTTGCTTGTCATCTTCCAAGACCTGCAAATCATAACGCGCCAATTCTGCATCTGTCGAATAGGCATCTGTGATTTGAATATCGCCTGACTGAATTGCCTGATAGCGAAGAGCTGGCTCCATGGTCGCTACGTTGAGATTGAGTCCGTAGAGAGACTGCAAGCCCTTATTGCCATCTTCACGGTCATTAAACTCAAGAGTAAAGCCTGCTTTCAACTGTCCTTCCACTTTTTTCAAGTCCGAAATGGTCTTCAAGCCATATTCTTGAGCAATCTTTTTCGGAACAGCTACAGCGTATGTGTTTTGATAAGACATAGGTTTGAGATAAGCCAGATGATCCTGTTTGGCAATGCCATCACGCGCCACTTGATAAACCTGCTCTGGTTCATGACCTACTTTAGGTGCTGGTTGAAGCAAACTTTCAGTCACCGTACCAGTAAATTCAGGATAGATATCAATATCCCCTTTTTTCAGAGCTTCATAGAGGAAACTTGTTTTCCCAAAATTCGGTTTAACAGTCGCAGTCATACTGGTATTTTCTTCAATCAGCAACTTATACATATTTGCCAAAATTTCTGGTTCTGGTCCCAATTTCCCAGCAATCACCAAGTTTTCTTTTTCTTTTTGAGCTAAGAGGGCTGGACTATAAGACAGACCGAGTAATATGGTCACCAAGGCAAAACCAGAGAAAATCGTTCTCAATTTTGCTTTTTCCATCACTTTTAGTAAGAAGTTAAAGGCAATGGCCAGCACTGCAGAAGAAAGGGCCCCAATCAAAATCAGACTGGTATTATTGCGGTCAATTCCCAAAAGGATAAAGGAACCCAGTCCCCCTGCACCAATCAAGGCAGCCAAGGTTGCCGTACCGATAATCAAAACAGCTGCCGTCCGAATACCAGACATAATGACCGGCATGGCAAGTGGAATTTCAAACTTCTTGAGACGCTCCCACCTGGTCATCCCAAAGGCAATCCCAGCCTCTTGCAGACTTGGATCAATTCCCTTCAGCCCAGTGATGGTATTTTGCAAAATCGGGAAAATCGCATAAATCACCAGAGCTGTCAAAGCAGGCAAGGTTCCAATTCCCATCAAGGGGATAAAGAGTCCCAACAAGGCCAGAGACGGGATAGTCTGGAAAATCCCTGCAATCTGCAAAACCCAGTCCGCCAACTTCTCATGATAGCGAAGATAAACAGCCAAAGGAATAGCAATAAAAATAGCTAGTAATAAGGTCAAAAGTGACAACTGCAAATGTTGAGATAGAGCTGTTACCCAGTCACCAAAACGCTCCTGAAAAGTTGATATCAAATTACTCATGAACACTACCTCCAAACAAGTCTGCTACAAAGTCTGTTGCAGGAGCCTTTAAAATCGTCTCAGGATTCGCCACCTGACGAATCTCTCCATCCTGCAAGACAGCAATACGGTCCGCCAATTTCAAAGCTTCATCCGTATCATGGGTCACAAAAATCGTTGTCATTCCAAACTCTTTATGCAATTCTTTCGTCAGAACCTGCAACTGTTTTCTCGAAATAGCGTCCAAAGCCGAAAAGGGTTCATCCATAAGCAAAATCTTAGGCTGACCAATCATGGCACGGACAATGCCGACCCGTTGCTGTTCTCCACCAGATAATGCACTCGGAAGTCGATGCCCATACTCATCTATCGGTAAACCAACCTTAGCCAAAAGCTCTTCTGTTTTCTGAGCAATTTCTTCCTTAGTCCAGCCCTTCATTTCTGGAATGAGGGCAATATTTTCCGCAACCGTTAGATTGGGAAACAGAGCAATGGCCTGTAAAACATAGCCAGTAGAAAGACGAAGCTCACGCTCATCATAGTCTTTGATGCGCTTACCATCCATGTATATATTTCCATCAGTTGGTTCCAAAAGACGGTTAATCATCTTGATCATGGTCGTCTTACCAGACCCAGAAGGTCCAACTAAAACCATGAACTCCCCATTCTCAATCCGTAAATTGACATCTCTCAAAACATCTTTTTCTGTGTAGCGCAAGGCTACATTTTTGTATTCAATCATTCTTTGTCCTCAATTTAAAATTTTCCTCGATTGGTCAAGTTACCAAACTTTTAATAACTAATTTATCCCACTCTAAACCTCATTTTCCTTCTCTTTCAGATTAGCCAAAATTCTTTCTTGAAAGGCTTCAAACTGCCTAATTTCCTCTTCTGAAAATCCTTTGTAACAGATAGTATCCAATCTCTGACTGACACGTTGCCCAACTTCTTTCTGGGACTTGCCCAACTCTGTTAAAACTAAATACTTCTTACGCTTATCTTCTCCACACGGACTGACAGTTATAAGATTTTGTTCCTCTAGCTTTTTTATCATAGTCGTCAGCGTATTATTAGCAAGCCCAGTCGCAAGCGCAATATCTGTCGCAGTTGCACAGCCCGTCTTACTATTCCATAAAACCGCTAAAATCTTTCCCTGCTCACTCCGATAAAGAGAGTCAGGGTCTTGTCTCAGTAACTTTTGAAAAATCCGCCCATTCAACAAACGAATATGATGGGCTACCAAATGACAATATTTCATGAAACCTCCAATTTATTTCCATATCGATACGAATGAAAACATTATAATACTTATTATTCTAACTGTCAACTATTTCGATTTAGAACTAATTTTTCTCAGTAAAAAATCTCCTACTCAAGGTAGAAGATTTCAATCTTATAAACTTAATCCGTCATGTCTGATACCAAAGTTCGACGCTCCAATGGAATACTGCACATAACTAACAAGAAAATGAAGCCTGACTGAATCCAGAAAAGGGCCAAGTCAAAGATTCCATGCACAGCAACCACTGTAAGGAAAGATAGATAAAGACCGATAATTGGACGTTTCCCCGACTCCTGACTCATATCCATCATCAAACGAACAGGAGCAACAGAAGACAAAGCTAATAAAATGGTTCCCACAATTCCGTAACTCAGAATCGTATCAATATAAAGGCTGTGAGCATGTTCATGATAAGGAGCATTTATCCGAGGATAAGAGTGCATATAGGTCAATGGCCCCTCCCCCCAAAAAGGATTTTGCTTAAACAAGGCCATCCCAGCATCCCAGATAGAAATGCGTTCTTCCATAGAGGAATCTAAAGTCCCCATCCGAACTCCCAAATCACTAGAAAAAAGGAAACTCAAGCCAATCGCAAAGACCCCGATACTAAGCCAAAAGGCCTTCCAGTTTTTAATGGTTGTAAAGAGATAAATGATGGCACCAGCGATGATGGCAGGAAAGGCTGTTCTATTTTGCGTAAAATTCAAACCAAATAGATTCACAAAACCTGCTAGCACACAAAAGACTTTCAACCATCTTAACTTCGTCGTTGTAAAGAGATAAAAGGCAATCATGATACAGAAGCAACAAATGATCCCATAGTAGTTAGGATTAAAGAAGGTGACCTCTGCACGGTTCTGGTGCCACACTTGCATATTGGGAGAAAGAAAGGCATAGTTAAATTTCTTTACAATTTGGAAATGCTCCAAAGTAGCAAAAGCCGCAGAGAGCACACTACCAAACAAGATTGTCTGCAGTATCAGTCGAAAGAAAGCATGTGTCAGACGTTTCTGGTAATAACTAAAGAAAACGAGGAAGAGAAACATCAGTAAAGATGCAACCAATCCAAGCCAGTTCTTGGCGACAATAGAGATGATACTACTGTAGGCAATAAAAAAGAGAAGTACAAGATGTTTGAACAATCCTTTGATAATTCCCTTCATCTCCCCAGTAACAAGTAAACCTATCAAATATAAAGCAAAGAGCGCTAAGAATAAATAAAAAGGTAAAAAGATACTTATGATCATCAAATACAAAAAGAAATCTTTTTTCGAAAGCCCTCTTATCTTATCCAGTAATCCAATTGATTTCAAAACGGATCCTTTCTGTTCTGGATTTCTCCAGAAGATAAATGCTAAACTATCTTTATATTCTACCATTTTTTCCGTCATTTGGGAACAATGAACACGTTTTCGCCACAAAAAACTCTTTCATTAATATAGCATTAGAACTGAATTTTTCTGCCGTTTTCCACTACTTGATAGGTCTGACTCTGCAAATCAATTTCTGCTACTGCTGTTACGGACTTGTCTTTATTTTGACGTTTGATTACAATGCTATGAGCTGTTGGTGTTTCAACGTCAATAGTCCCTTCTAGGTCAAAGGCCTCTGACCGATTACGGAAAGAAAATAGATTAAGAAGGGCCTTCACCACAGGACGTTGAACTTCTTCTGCTATTTCCTCATTACTATAGTAATGACGATTAATATTTCGACCTTCTTTGGTTTCTTCTAATAATTTCAAGTCATTTTTTCCTGCTAATAGACCCACATAGTAAACCTGAGGAATGCCTGGAGCAAAAGCTTGAATCAGACGAGCGAGGAAGTACTTGATATCATCATCTCCAAGCGCAGAATAATAGGTTGAATTGATTTGGTAGATATCTAGATTGTTATACTCTGCACTGGAGTACTTACGTTTAACATTAGCTCCAACCTTATAGAGCTCATTTGAAGCATAGTCAATTTCCTCATCAGTCAGGATATCCTTGACATCCACCACTCCAATCCCATCATGGGTGTCTAGAGTCGTAAATTGCTTCATCGGGCTCATCTTTAACCACTTAGCCAAGCGCTCTGTTCTGGAACTGTAAAGAGTATAAAGAGTCACCATTGGAAGAGCAAAATCGTAAACATAGTAATCATGGTCCGCTATTTTAAACTGAATCGAATAGTGTTCATGAATCTCAGGTAAGAGCTCTGTCCCATACTCAGCAGCGATATCTCGAACTTTGTCCAATAAATTCCAAATATCTGGTTCCACAAAGAAATCATTGGTATCCAATTTCTTCACTGCATAAGCAAAGGCATCTAGGCGAATCAAATCACACCCGTTACCTGCTAGATGTTGAATCGTCTTACGGATGAATGCCATCGTTACTTCTTTGGTCACATCAAGATCAATCTGCTCTTCACCAAAGGTATTCCACAAATGTTCTACTGAACCATCTGCAAAAAGAATTTCTTGCTTTGGTGCACGATCCTTACGCTTGTAAATTAGGTCTACATCAGCTTGTGTCGGACGATTTTCCGGCCAAAACTTGTCCCAGTTTAAAAAGAGATCTTTGAATTCACTAGCTTCATGTTTTTCTTGATAGTCCTTATAATACTTAGATTGACGAGAAATATGGTTAATCATAAAGTCAAACATAAGATAATATTTCTCACCTAAACGCTTAACATCCTCCCAATCACCAAACGCTGGATCCACTTCATCATAGTCAACTGGTGCAAATCCACGATCTCCTGTTGACGGGAAAAATGGTAGAAGGTGAACTCCCCCAATAGCATCGCCAAAATGTTCTTCCAAATTCTCATACAAGTCTTTAAGGTTATTTCCAAGACTATCTGAGTAAGTAATCAACATGGTTTTATTTTGAATGGTCATAGATGGTCTCCTTTTTCTGATGAAAGCCAAGTCTTATATGACCTGGCTTTGTAAATGAAAGATATTTTTAGATTTTTGTTCAGTACTAATATAGACTGCAAGCAACTAAGTACTACTTTCTTTTTTCTACATAGAATTGTCAATAAGCTGAACTGTTCCTTTGTATCTTAATTGAACACGCCCTAAGCTCTGTGTGAAAAAGATGAATCTTCCAAGAAGCCAAGGCTTCTTATTCAGATTCCCTATTTTCACTGTGAGCTTTTAACGGGCTTTGTATCTTGTTACTTCACTGCCCCGTTACTCATTCCTGAAATGATATGTTTTTGGAAGATGAGGTAGACAATGGTTATCGTTACAATTCCCACAATATAAGATGCAAAACTTGGGCCATAGTCATTGAAGTACTGACCTTGGTAGTTGTACTGGAAGAGAGGCAAAGTCCACATCTTGGAATCCTTATTCAGAATCAAGAGTGGCAACATAAAGTCATTCCAGAACCATAATGCATTGATGATCAAAGTTGTAGCATGCATGGGCTTCAACATTGGAAAAATGATTCGACGATAAATTGTAAAACGATCAGCCCCATCAATTTCCGCAGCTTCGTCCAAACTATCTGGTACACTGATTTTTATATAACCAACATACAAGAAGAGAGTCTGTGGAATAGCATAAGTTAGGTAGAGTATTACTAGCCCCCACATATTTGCTAGGCCGAGTTTACTCATCATAACTGTGATGGGAATCATAATCACCTGAAATGGAACAAATATCCCTAAGATCAAGAGCGAATACATAATTGCAAAGGCTTTTTTCTTGGACATATTTCGAGCAATCGAATAAGCTGCAGCTGGTATAAAGAAAGCTACTACAATCAATGATAACATCGTAATAACAGCTGAATTCCAGAAATAGCCTCCAATTCCATCCGAAATCAATCGTTCATAATTACTTAAGGTGACAGGATTGGGCAAACTAAAGAAATGATTCATGATATCCTTAGTTGTTTTGAAAGAACTAAATACTGTTACCAACAAAGGAACAAGTATAAGAATACCACCGACTATCAAGAGGACATATTTCCAAAACTGATTCAATTTTTCTTCTTTTTTCATGTGTAGGACTCCTCTATTAGATTTCAAATTTCTTTGATAGCTTGATTTGGATAAGAGAAACAATTCCAATAATTAAGAATAAAATCAAGGCAATTGCATTCGCATATCCATATTGATTACTCTTGAAAGCATAGTTGTAGACTAAAAGTCCAAGAGACGTTGTAGCATTATTTGGACCACCACTCGTCAACGCAAAAATTTGGTCAAAGGCTGTCAAACCAGACTTAAGAGCCAAGATAAAAACCATAGAGATCGTTGGCAATAAATAGGGCAATTCAATCTTCCAAAAGGTTTGTTTACTGGTTGCACCATCAATTGATGCTGCCTCTAAAATATCATTTGGAATACTCTGAAGACCAGCAAGAAAGAGAATGATTGGCATTGCTACTCCTTGCCATAGAAGAACAAAAATAGTTGCCACTACCGCTCCGACAGGTGTTCCTAATAGACTCTCTTGTAGAAAACCAATCCCTAAAATTTTTCCAATCGTTGGAAGACCATAGTTGAAGAATTGTTTAAAAATCAAGGAAACAGTCAAACCAGACAAAACAGCCGGGAAAAAGAACCAAGCTCTAAAGAAGGTCTGCCCCTTCATCTTAGAATTTAAGGCTCGTGCCACAACCATCCCAATCGTAATCTCTCCAATAATCAATGCCAGAGTTAAAATCAAAGTAAAGGCTATGGCTGTGAAGAATTTCCCATCAATCATCAGCAATTTGTAGTTATTTAAACCAACAAATTTATAATTATAGGTCAATCCAGTCCAGTTAGTCAAACTATAGAAAGCACCTTGTACCATTGGAAAGTAAAAGAAGATAGCTTGTAAAGCAAGCGGGATGAGCAAAAATGTCCAACCCCAGTATTTATTTAAAAATTTTCGAATAGCCATATCATCTTAACTCCTATTCTAGTCCAAATCTGCCTTCATTGGATTAAAGAAAGCATTGAGATTGTTTGCCATATTTTTCAGATTTTTATCCATCAGGTAACCTGCACTTAGATTAAAAAAGTCTTCTTCAGAGTTCCAGCGTTGGCCCAACCAAACATAATGTTTGTCCGTAAAAGCCAGTTTAGAAATAGCTGCAAGCGCTGAATCTTCTTTTTCCTGTATGCCTTTCACCGCAACTGGTGATCCATCTACATCATAGTATGACTGCATAGCTTTTGGACTAGTCATATAGCTGATAAATTCTTCGGTTTCTTTCGGATGTTTGGTAGTAGCTGAAGTTGATAATGCCATGTCCCCTGCACCAACAGTGACTTCTTTTCCTACTTCTTCTCCAGGGAAGGCGAACATCCCCACCTCAAATTTTGGATCCTGTTGATTAATTGCGGCTAATGCCCATGATCCTTGTGGCATCATCAAGGCTTTTTCACTCGAAAATGCTACCACCGCATCATTATAAGAGGCACCACGCCAACCATCTTGAGCATTATCTGCTAATAAATCGAGTCGTTCTGCATCTGCTTTTAAAATAGCATCATCTGCAGAGATTGCGTTTGGTTTTGAAAAGCGAAGATAGTTATTAGCCGCGTCTCCACTACCCGTAAGGGTAATGAGAGAAAGTTGGTGGTAACCATTTAATGTCCAGCCTTCATTGCCTGCAACCGCAAATGGAGAATTCCCACTATCTTTTATCTTTTTGACAATCTCTTGAAATTCTTTAAAAGTCTTCGGTTCCTCAAGTCCTAATTCTTTAAACTTCGTTTTATTGTAATAGATTCCATAAAGGTTGGCTGTTAATGGCACACTATAAATCTTGTTATTGATTGCATACTTTTCGGCATAGTCATTCTTGATGTTCTCAAGATAGGGTTTTTCTGTCATATCTGCAAAATAGCCTGCCTTCGCCCACTCCTGAAAATCCATATTTTGAGGATAGACATTAATAATATCTGGAACATCTCCTGATAAAATCCGAGTCTTTAGAACAATTCCAGCTGAAGGTATGTAGTCAGCTTTACATCAATATTAGGGTGTTCCTTCTCAAAATCATCCACTATCCTTTGCAAGGTATCTGCCATCTCGGTCTTCTGGTTAAAAAACTCAATCGTTACCTTACCATCAGCTGATTGATTGTTCTGACCACAAGCCACTAGGCCTAGTAAACTTGCCACAGCTACTAAAGAAAACCTGCTTTCTTATACCATTTCATTGGAATGCCTCCTTGATAAATTTATACGCTTTTATTATAGTCTTTTGAATTTATACTGTCTACTCAAAAAATCTCCTGGTGATAGGGTAACAGTTAAACCTGCATACATGAGCTCTGCACCCGAGTAAACAATGTTTGTCCCTTCCAGCTCATAAAGCCCTTCCACTTCTAAGTCTTTCAGTTTCAAGGTGGTTTCCATTGTTTCCACAACTGACAGGACTCGGACGTAGGTCACAATCGTTTGATTTCCATAGTTAAATTGCACAGCTGCTTCATTGGATTCAGCATCGGGATTGATTAACCTATACTGATTCCCCAACTGGACTACTGGTCGCAATTCTTTATACAAGTTCACCTGATTAGCAATCTCAGCCTTCTCTTCATCTGATAAACTTGTCAAATCAAGCTCATAGCCCAGATTTCCCATCATTGCCACATGACCACGAGTTTCCAATGGTGTCGTTCGTCCCATCTGATGATTTGGCACTGCTGACACATGAGCCCCCATAGAAATGGTTGGATAGAGATAGGATGAACCATATTGGATTGGTAAACGTGCAATAGCATCAGTATTATCACTAGCCCAGACTTGTGGGAAATAACGCATCATACCAAGATCATTTCGTCCACCACCACCTGAGCAGGACTCAAAGAGAATATGGCTATGCTTCTCTGTCAGATAAGAAACGAGTTCGTAAAGCCCCATCATGTACTGATGAGACTGCATCTGGGTTTCCAGATAAACTGAACCATTCCCCAGATTAGTGATATTGCGGTTCATATCCCATTTGATGTAGTCAATTTTATGATGAAAGAGGAGTTCATCTAAAACATTTTTCAAATATTCTACTACCTGAGGATTGGCAAGATTAAGTACTAATTGATTTCGAGAATAGGTATGCTCATAACCTGGAACCTGAATAGCCCAGTCAGGATGTTTGCGATACAAGTCGCTATCAACAGAAATCATCTCCGGTTCTAACCAAAGCCCAAACTGCAAACCTCTTTCATGGATCGCTGAAATCAGACTTTCTAGACTTCCACCCAGTTTTTTCTCATTCACAACCCAATCACCTAAAGCACGATTATCATCAAAGCGATTACCAAACCACCCATCATCTAATACAAAAAGTTCAATTCCAACTTTCTTAGCTTCATCAGCTAGTTCTAACAGTTTTTCTCTCTGAAAGTCAAAGTAGGTAGCTTCCCAGTTATTGATTAGAATTGGACGCTCTTTTTTAGAAAATTTACTTGGCATAATGTGCTTAAGTACAAAATTCTGACTTTCATGACTAATACCAGTTAATCCCTTATCTGAATAGGTCACTAAAGCTACCGGTGTTTCAAAATTTTCCTCAGGATCTAACTTCCAAGAAAAGTTTTCTGGATTAATGCCAATAGCCACCCGAACTTCATTCAGTTGATTCTTTTGGACAAAAGCTTCGAAGTTTCCACTATACATCAGTTGAATAGCAAACACATTCCCAGCATCCTCTGTAACTCCTTGATCACATAATATAAGAGCAGGTGTTTGAGCATGCCCAGAAGCTCCACGGTTCGAACTAATCGAAAAGATTCCTTGCTCTACCTGTTGACGTCGGACAGTCTTTTCACGAGCATAAGCTCCCTGCAGAGTTACTATTTCGTAAGCTGCAGCAGGAAAATCAGCCATAAAAGAAAATTCCTTATAAATGACAACTTCCTGATTGCTATTATTTTCCAATTTGCTGTAACTAGCAATTGTCGCATCATTATCAAAAGCTGTATAATACAAAGTCAGACTAAGTTGAGCCTTAGAATCTTTTAAAATCAAGGCAAGCGTCTCTGTAGCATCCATGCTGTGAGGAGAAGGTAAGCCCTGTGGACCATTCTGACCTTTTAAAATCTTTGCTTCTACAAATCGAAAGTCTGTTACTTCAGTTGCATCATGTTGAACCTGTAAAGTTGGTTTTCTAAAGTCACCCAAACCATGTTGTCCAAAAATCTGACGTTGCGTATCCAAACTAAAGGTTCGATTAGTAGCTATGGGATTACCAGAAAAAGCATGATCGCGTTCGTAAACACTATTAGCCCCTCTATAGTTCTTAATAGTCTTTCCTAAATGTTTTAATAATAAGAATCCATCCCTATTTTCAATAATCAAACTTAAACCTTTACTCTCAACGTAAAATAGATTATTCTCTATTCGAACTCCCATAAATTGTACCTCATCTATTTCTTGATAAAATTTTAGCACATAAAAGCGCTTTCTAAAATAGAGAAATGTCTACAAAGTATGGTAAAATGTTAGGTAGGAGGTGGCCCATGCTCGTTTTTTCAGAATACCAGACTGGAACAATTGATCTTTCTCTTAGCTTCTACGGTTATGAAGAATGCACGCCTAATTACTCTTTTGGTCCAGCTATTCGAGATACCTATGTACTACATTACATTACTAAAGGAA
Organism: Streptococcus sp. HMSC072D05; assembly: GCF_001815805.1. Classification (GTDB taxonomy): domain Bacteria; phylum Bacillota; class Bacilli; order Lactobacillales; family Streptococcaceae; genus Streptococcus. Next base: position 2,003 of record NZ_KV821994.1, on the reverse strand, counting down.
AAGGTCAATTCCATTATAAGGGGAAAATTGTTGATTTAAAGGCAGGAGATTTCTTTTTACTAAAACCAGATGAATTAACATTCTATCAAGCAGATAGCCAGGATCCTTGGGCTTACTACTGGTTGGGGATCACTGGAGGGAGGGCACCTGACTACTTTGCTCTATCTCAAATTTCTGACCAATCCTACCTCATCCAGTCAAATAACTGTCATACACAAACAACTGCAAAACTCATCTCAGATATTGTCTGCTTTGCTCAGATTACAAAATCTAATGAATTGGCTCAACTCCACATCATGGGACAACTCCATGAACTAATGTTTCATCTAGGAACGATTGCTCCCAATCAGAAAAAAGAGAATATTTCATCAACTCACCAGCTCTATCTTGACTGCAAACAATTAATTGATAGTCACTATCCACGATCGCTCACCATTCAAGATTTAGCAAAAGAGCTATCGGTTCATAGAAGTTACTTAACTAGTGTGTTTAAAGAATTTCACCAACTCTCTCCAAAAGAGTATTTACTTTTCGTTCGAATGAACCGTGCTCAACAGTTACTAGAACACACAAATGAAACGATCAAAGTCATTGCATATTCTGTAGGTTTTTCAGACCCACTACATTTCTCAAAAGCCTACAAACAGTTTTTTTATAAAACACCTAGTCAAACTCGAAAAGAATACTCTCACTCCCTCTTAGCTAGAAAGGAAAATCAATGAAATCACACCAACTAGTCTACCAAATATTAGCTAGAGAAAACGATTATGTTAGCGGAGAAAAAATCGGAGAAGAACTGAATTTAAGCCGTACATCCATATGGAAAGCGATCCAACGTCTTCAACAAGAAGGCCTAGAAATTGACAGTATCAAAAATAGAGGCTATAAGCTTATTCAAGGCGATCTGATATTGCCTGATTTGATTCAGGAGAACACCAACTTAACCATTCGCTACAAACCTGAGACCAAATCAACCCAAACAGATGCAAAAGAAGGGATTGAAGCTGGAAACAAAGGAAATACACTCTATCTTTCAACCTGTCAAACAGCAGGTCGTGGCCGCTTTCAGCGCCGCTACTATTCTCCATCTCAGGGGGGGATCTATATGTCCCTGCATGTTCAACCCAATCTTCCTTATGAAAAACTCCCTTCCTATACTCTCCTTGTAGCTGCTGCAGTCTACAAAGCCATTAAAAACCTAACTATGATAGAAGTAGATATCAAATGGGTAAATGACATCTACTTTAAAAATAAAAAGATAGCAGGTATCCTCACTGAAGCGATGACATCAGTTGAGACAGGCTTGGTTACAGACGTCATTATCGGACTTGGTATAAATTTTTCTATAGCAGACTTCCCAGAAGACCTAAAAGAAAAAGCAGGCAGCCTATTTATGCCACCTGCACCAATTAGTCGTAATGAGCTCATCAGCGAAATATGGAATTGTTTCTACAATACGGATTCAGATGAGCTACTTTATATCTATAAAGAAAGATCAATCGTTCTTGGAAAAGAAGTTACTTTCCAGCTAGACGGAAAATTTGAGAAAGGTCTTGCAAAAGAAATCTCAGAATCCGGCCAACTACAAGTCGAATTTGAAGATAAACATACTATCTGGCTAAATAGCGGAGAAATATCACTAACGGGTTGGTAATAAACAAATCCCCCTTTTAATGATTTAGAAGGGGGATTTACATACAAAAAAAGAGCCTAACAGCTCTCTTAACGTACGGAGAATGGGGGATTCGAACCCCCGCGCCAGTTACCCGACCTAACGATTTAGCAAACCGTCCTCTTCAGCCTCTTGAGTAATTCTCCTATTAATGGGCACGAGTGGACTCGAACCACCGACCTCACGCTTATCAGGCGTGCGCTCTAACCACCTGAGCTACGCGCCCAAGTTCAAAAACTTGGTATGAACTTTCGTTCAAAGCGGGTGACGAGAATCGAACTCGCGACAACAGCTTGGAAGGCTGTAGTTTTACCACTAAACTACACCCGCT
>NZ_KV821993.1:673-1148 GCF_001815805.1 Streptococcus sp. HMSC072D05 | reverse complement strand
GTCAAACCATTCCTCTGGGGTCACGTATTCTTCTTGAGGAATAAGAGCCCAATCTCCTTCAGTTATTTTTTTCTCAATTTCAGGATATTCCTCAAAGAGGTTTATGTTGGTATCAACAACCTTGCCCGCCTCTTTAAAAGGCAAAGAACTTTCAATGAGCCGACCTACTACATACCCCTTATCTTCTGCATACTGATCCAGTGTCGTATAAAAATAGTAAGGACCCGCTTCATAGATATCTGAACGCTCTTGATACTCTCCTTCTACTTTTCCACTATCAATGTTTAAAACTACGGTTTTCATATCACCTTGATTATCTTTGACTTCTATATTGATGGTGCTTTTAGGATTATCACGATAGGTAAGAATCTTGAAATCAATCGGAAAAAAACTGGCGTCATAGTCTGCGACCACTTTGTTTAGATCTACTTCTTTAACGGCTAAGTCTTCTGTTCTATAGTCATAAAGACGAATC
>NZ_KV821993.1:0-573 GCF_001815805.1 Streptococcus sp. HMSC072D05 | reverse complement strand
ATCACTTTCCGCTCGGTTGTATAAAGATAGACACCACCCCCAGGTCTCGCTTTGGAATCGGTGTTTAATAAGACGAATTTTCGTTGATTCCCGAAAAAATATACGTTTTCTTTTACAGAATGGTATTCTTCAATGGAATACTCGACTTTTTCAGGTTCTTTAAATAATTGTTGGAATCCAACAGTACCTACTATAATGAAAGGGATAAGAATTAGGCTAGCTAACACAAATTGAAAAGCACGCTTATTTTTTAATATCTTCCTCATCGTATCATTTTCCTCCTGCACCAACTCCGGTTACATAACCTAAATAAGACCATTTTCATCAGTATGTTTCTGCTCATCGGATAGGTGGGAAGTACTTTCTATAATATTTCTTACTAATTCATCTGCTTCAATAACAATTGTATCAAAGGTAACACCTAGCACAGACTTCTCAATTTTCCCAACAACCGTCTTCGAATTTTTGCCAAACAGAAAAACGAAAGAAAAATGTCTTTGTCCCATTATACCACATGATAGATAACGTGAGAAGATGAGAAATACAAAAGAAAACCACCTGAAATAAATTCAG
>NZ_KV821992.1:0-488 GCF_001815805.1 Streptococcus sp. HMSC072D05 | reverse complement strand
GGTGTGGTGGATGACCAAATCTGGTCCAACTCACGTTTCAAAATCGCCCTTAAGGTGGCGGACCGTTCGGACTCCAATGAAATGCTTCATACACCGGATGCGGCCGAAATCACCCAGACGGGACGTGCCTATCTGCAGGTCGGAAACAATGAAGTCTATGAGCTCTTCCAGTCAGCCTGGTCAGGCGCGGATTACCAGCCGGACAAGGACGATATGGGGATTGAGGACCATACCATCTACCTAATCAATGAATTGGGCCAATATGAGATCTTGAATGAAGACCTATCAGGCTTAGAAGATGTGGATGAGATTAAGGAAGTTCCGACAGAGTTGGATGCGATAGTGCACCATATCCAGCTCTTGTGTGAAGAACAAGAGATTCCTCCAGTACCACAGCCATGGTTGCCACCGCTCAAAGAGCGAATCGCACTAGACGAACTGGAAGAAGTGCAACCGACAGTAGCCTGGACACAAGAGAAACCACTCTC
>NZ_KV821991.1:0-702 GCF_001815805.1 Streptococcus sp. HMSC072D05 | reverse complement strand
GAAAAGATTAATCATCTTTCATCTTGGCAAATAGGATTAGTTAACCTTACTTCTCCTTTAGGATTAGTACTTACTTCAAAAATATCTGGTAAATTAATTTCTCGCATTGGCAATATTGTATTAATGACTACAGGACTAATTATTATGATTGTGGCATATACAAGCCTAGGATTATTACAATATATATTAAATCCAGTGACAATAAGCTTATTATTACTAATATATGGTATAGGAGGAGGTTTTTTCCTACCGTCTAATACTTCAGCAATAATGGAAACTGTATCTCAAGATATGCAAGGTACTGCTGGAGCTACACAAAGAATGGTTCAAAATATAGGTATTGCTTTTTATACAGCAGTTACTTCATTATTTATCAGTAATTCATCAAATTCAGATAAACTCATAGAAGGGTCAAGTCATGCATGGTTATTTGCATCAATAACACTCTTTTTAGCATTATTACCTTTTTTATTAAAAATATTAAAGACTAAATATGAACCTAATTAATATATTTATAACAAATAATACTTCTTTTTCTTTATTAATAGTGGCTATCAATTAGCCACTATTTTTTCGTCAGAAAAAATCATAAGGGGATTGGGGAGTATCCCCAACAAGCAGGCGACGCTACCACGTTAGTGGCTAGCAAAGCCAATGCTTGCCAAACCACTATATTACTTGATGAAATTTAGATTATCATAT
>NZ_KV821990.1:0-217 GCF_001815805.1 Streptococcus sp. HMSC072D05 | reverse complement strand
TATACTGGTCCAGTAATTAAATAATAAAGACATTTGGGGTGCTTTAGGCTGAGATGATACCCATTGAACCTGATACAGTTAAGACTGGCGAAGGGAAATGTGAAAAGGTTTTTTTCGTATGTCGAAAAGAACTGTCTAATCTTGTAAGCTAAACTCTAATTCTCGTTTGTAATTGGAGTTTTTTTGTTTATCAAAAGAGGATAGGCTTGACGGCAAG
>NZ_KV821989.1:0-201 GCF_001815805.1 Streptococcus sp. HMSC072D05 | reverse complement strand
ACGAATTTTCGTTGATTCCCGAAAAAATATACGTTTTCTTTTACAGAATGGTATTCTTCAATGGAATACTCGACTTTTTCAGGTTCTTTAAATAATTGTTGGAATCCAACAGTACCTACTATAATGAAAGGGATAAGAATTAGGCTAGCTAACACAAATTGAAAAGCACGCTTATTTTTTAATATCTTCCTCATCGTATCA
>NZ_KV821988.1:38786-56110 GCF_001815805.1 Streptococcus sp. HMSC072D05 | reverse complement strand
AGCGATTAAATCTGAGCGAACTTTGGCTGCATCAACCTGAGCCTCTTTATCAGCTTCGTCTAACTTAGCTTGGTCTTCATCTGTGAATTCTGATACAGGTTCAGCTACTGTTTTGTGCTCGCTCGTATCTGCTGGCCAGTCTACAATAACATCACCAATCTCCAAATCCTCATCTGTGATAGCCTTCAAAAGATCTTCTTTACCAATCTCTTCTTTGGCTTCTTTGATAGCCGCTTCTTTATCGGTGATTGAAGCGTCTTTTTTAATATCTTCAATTACAGCATTTTCAAGAGATTCTAGGGCTTGAACCAGAGCATCCGTCGCTTGAGAAACTTGTTCTTTGGCATCTTTTTCAGCTTGGTCTAGTAGGGTTTTCTCCTCAGTAGATAATTTTTTATTAGTTTGAACTTCAGGATTTGTTACCACAGCCTTATCTTCTGCACCTTCTGGCAATTCAGCGATGATATTATCTAAGCTGAGCTCTCCAGACTCAAGAGTATCTGAAATATACATCTTACCGATATATTCCTTCACAGCTTCAGCTGCATCCTCTTTGTCCTCAATCGCTTCCTTATCCTCAATATCACTAATAGCCTGTTCCTCAAGTTCATCCAAAGCCTTCATCAACTCTTCTTTGGTCATCTTAGCTGGATTTGCCGCACCAGGATTAGCTGGACTAGCGTTTTCTGATCCCTTTTCAGTTTGAGCACCGCTCTCCCCTTCTGCTCCAGCTTGTGGTTGTGCAGGAACAACTGCCTGCTCTTCTGCTTTCCCTTCATCTGCCTTAACTACTGAAGGCTGTGAAACGAGTACACTAGCACCCAATACAGCTGCACTTGCTAAACTTGTTAAAATAACTTTCTTCTTGTCCATTAGACAAAGCCCCTTTTATAGTTTTTAATGTTATTATATTACACTATTTAAAGAACGTCAACTAATTCGATATCCATTTTAAAATTTTATGAACAAGAAGAAAGCTTGTATGATGTTTAAGAAACACTTCCTATCCTTACCCCATCACTGTCTAGTCTGTAGCCATCAATAATCGCATTAACAGCTAAGGCTCCCGAAGCATCGACATAGTAATGTTTACCCGAGACTTGGAACCATTGACTAGCTTTCATCTGGCCAGATTCCTCTAAGTAATACCAAGTTCCCTTGTCTTTAAGCCATCCCGTCTGCATCTCACCCGAAGCCTTTAGATAATACCAATGAGAGCCATCCTTAATCCATCCAGTTGACATGGCCCCATTTTCTTTTAAATGATACCAATTGCCGTTAACTTTTTTCCATCCTGTCGCTAGCTTACCATTCTCTCTGTAATACCAACTCCCTCCTTCTTTTTTCCATCCATTCTCTGTATTGCTTAACTCTGCATACTGCACATATCTTCTAGAACCGCTATAAGACAAATAACCAATCCACTTATAACCATCCTTTTCAAGAACTTGATCATAACTCACACTCTCACCAGCATAATAGTAGTCAATAACCTTTCCTGTACTTGACGGTTGGTCCATAATAGGTGATTTCCCCGTGAATACTATTGTCCCACTAGACGGAAGCTCTGAGCTACGAGCATTCTCACCCGCACTATGGCTAGTAGATAAATCCTTGAAATGAATAAAACCTGTCATCGAACTAGCCTTGACTTTTCGACGGTTATACTTTTCTCGAACCCCATAGTTATACTCTTCGATTTCAATCGTATCCCCTGATACATTTGATACCCAGGCCACGTGCCCATAATATCCTTCTGTCGACCAAGCAATAGCCCCAACTTCTGGCTTAGTATCCACACGGTAGCCTTCTCGCCTTGCACGATGTCCCCATTCATTCGCATTTCCGTAGGCAGGAGGAATCTCAAAGCCATTTACACTACTCAAACGAAAGGCCGCAAAAGAGGTACACTGGCGAGAATACATCCGCCACTGATCGATTTCAACACTACCATTTTTGTAGTGAAGCGGATAGTCATCTCCACGCGCTACACTATCGGCCTGAACCGATTCTCCACCAAACAAAAAGGTACTTGTAACAAACAAAGTAGCCAGCCCTAAACCCAACTGAGTATATCTACTCTTCTTAACTCCTGATTTAAAAAACGTCATTCATTCTCCTTAATAATATAAATTTCCGAGGTTACCCTCGTTTATACTATTCGGGAGAAAAAGAAAAAAGTGAGCAAAGCTCACTTCATTTTAGGATTCTTAGTCTAGATAGCGAATCAAGTTCTTTTCTGTCAAGATATCTGAGTAGGTGAAGGATTCAACATAGACATTGGCTTGTTTGTCTCCTTCAACATCCCCAAATTCAACGATAAATAAAGATGGATAAACCTCAATTAACTTACCCAGTCTGTTTTTTTGGCGCTTACGGCCATTCTCCAAAGTCATTTCAACGACTTGTCCCTCATGCGCCTTGATCTCTTCTTTGATTTTTTTCATCTTGGCTACATCTGTAAATGCATCTGACATCTTATGCCTCCCTCTTTGAGATACTTGAAAATTTATTGTATTCTTTTTGGAAAATCAATTCCACCGTTCCACGAGCTCCACTACGGTTTTTCTCGATGATAACCTCAACCTTGTTATTTGGAATTCCTTCCTCTTCTTCACCCGCACGATCGTAGTAGTCGTCACGGTATAGAAAAGCTACGATATCCGCATCCTGCTCGATAGAACCCGATTCACGAATATCAGACAAGACTGGTCTCTTATCTTGACGCTGTTCCACTCCACGAGATAGCTGACTAAGAGCAATGACTGGAACCTTTAATTCCTTGGCTAGAATTTTCAACTGACGAGAAATTTCAGAGACTTCTTGTTGGCGGTTCTCACGACCAGTACCTGTGATAAGCTGTAGGTAGTCGATCAAAATCAAGCCTAGATTGCCTGTTTCTTGAGCCAGTTTACGTGAGCGAGAGCGAATTTCCGTGATCCGAATCCCTGGCGTATCATCAATATAGATACTCGCGTTGGCTAGATTCCCTTGAGCAATGGTATATTTTTGCCACTCCTCATCAGTCAATTGACCAGTACGGATAGAATGAGACTCCACCAAACCTTCTGCTGCCAGCATACGGTCTACTAGGCTTTCTGCACCCATTTCTAGCGAAAAGATAGCAACCGTCTTGTCCAACTTAGTCCCGATGTTCTGAGCAATGTTCAAGGCAAAGGCCGTCTTACCAACCGCTGGTCGCGCCGCTAGGATAATTAACTCCTCCTCATGAAGACCTGTCGTCATATGGTCCAAATCACGGTAGCCCGTTGCAATACCTGTGATATCCGTTGTTTGTTGTGACCGAACTTCTAGGTTCCCAAAGTTGATATTTAGAATATCACGGATGTTCTTGAACCCACTACGATTGGCATTTTCGCTAACATCAATGAGCCCCTTTTCAGCCTGAGCAATGATTTCATCTGCAGGCTTAGAAGCCTCATAAGCTTGGTTGACAGACTCTGTCAACTTGGAAATCAAGCGACGTAGCATAGCCTTTTCAGCTACGATTTTAGCATAATATTCTGCATTAGCTGAAGTTGGTACAGAGTTGACAATTTCAACAAGGTAAGACAAGCCACCAATATTTTGGAGATCCCCTTGACTATCCAAAATCGTCCGAACCGTCGTCGCATCAATCGCTTCCCCACGATCCGACAAATCTACCATCGCTTGGAAAATCAACCGATGAGCATACTTAAAGAAGTCACGAGAATCAATGTATTCTCGGACAAAAACGAGCTTACTCTCATCTATAAAAATAGCTCCCAGAACAGATTGTTCTGCTAAAATATCCTGAGGTTGAACTCGCAGTTCCTCTACTTCTGCCATCCGACTTTCCTTCCTTTTACAATCTTGTCAAGAAGTTGTAAACTTAACCTTCTTTTACACGAAGATTGATGATACTTGTAACATCTTGGTAGATCTTCACTGGTACATCAATCAAACCTACTGCTCGAATTGGTGCTTGCACTTGAATATTGCGTTTGTCAATCTTGATACCAAATTGCTTAAGCAATTCTTCTGCAATCTTCTTGTTGGTGATGGATCCAAATGTACGACCATCTGGTCCAACCTTTTCAACAAACTCTACAACCGTTTCTTCTGCTTCTAGCTTAGCCTTGATGGCTTTTGCTTCAGCAATCATTTCAGCATGAGCCTTTTCTTCTGATTTTTGTTTTCCACGCAACTCACCCACTGCTTGAGCAGTCGCTTCCTTGGCCAAATTCTTTTTAATCAGGAAGTTTTGAGCATAGCCAGTTGGCACTTCCTTAATTTCGCCTTTTTTTCCTTTTCCTTTAACATCTGCTAAAAAGATTACTTTCATTCTTCTTTCTCCTTTTCCTTTAGTTCTTCCAGGATTAGTTGAGTCAATTTTTCTCCTGCTTCCGACAAACTCATATCCTCGATTTGCGCAGCTGCTAGATTAAAGTGACCACCACCACCCAGCTCTTCCATAATACGTTGCACATTGATTTTACTACGACTTCGAGCCGAGATAGAAATAAATCCTTGTGTATTTTTTGCCAGAACGAAGCTGGCTTCAATGCCAGACATAGCCAGCATAGCATCGGCAGCCTTACTGATAACAACTGTGTCATAAGACATTGAGTCCCTAGCTTGGGCAATCAAGATATCTGAACCTAACTTACGACCTTGTAAAATGAGTTCATTTACCTCACGGTACTCTTCAAAATCTGTCGCAGCAATCTCCTGGATAGCAATACTGTCACTTCCCCGTGTTCTCAGATAGCTAGCCACATCAAAGGTTCGACTCGTCACGCGAGATGTGAAATTCTTGGTATCCAGCATCATACCAGCCATCAAAACACTGGCCTGCATACGACTCAAACGATTTTTCTTAGAATTTTGGAACTGAATCAATTCTGTGACCAGCTCACTGGCACTACTTGCCCCACTTTCAATATAGGTGATGACTGCATTCTCTGGGAAATCCTGATCACGTCTATGATGGTCAATAACAATAGTTTGAGTGAACAAATCATAAAAATCTTTTGACAAGGTCAAAGCCGTCTTGGAATGATCCACCAGAATCAATAATGAACGGTTTGTAACTAACTTCATCGCATCTGTAAGAGATAAAAGCTTCGTGACATCTTCCTTCTTCAAGAACTGAATAGCACGTTCGATATCTGCTGGCATATGGTCTGCATCATAGACAGCATAACTGTTCTCAATAATATTACTTGCAAACAACTGCATACCAACAGCAGAGCCCAAAGCATCCATATCTAGATTTTTATGACCGACTACAAAAACTTGGTCAACACTTCGAATCTTATCAGAAATGGCTGTCATCATGGCTCTGGTACGTGTACGAGTACGTTTGATAGATGCAGCAGTTCCTCCACCAAAGTAGACAGGATTCTTGGTTTCGTTATTTTCCTTGACCACCACCTGGTCACCACCGCGAACTTCTGCTAAGTTCAAGTTGAGCAAGGCAATTTTCCCTATCTCTTCATGGTTTCCATCACCATAAGAAAATCCCATACTTAAAGTTAGGGCTAGCTGCCTCTGTTTTGATTCTTCTCGGAAACTATCAATAACAGAGAATTTATCATTCATCAATTCCTCTAGTACTGTGTAATCTGTGAATACATAAAAACGATCCATCCCCACACGGCGAGAGAACATAGCATACTTACTTGCAAATTCTGAAACAAAATTAGCTACAAAGCTATTGATATGGCTGATATCAGAGTCAGACGTCGCATCCTCCAAATCATCGTAATTATCCACTGAGATGACCCCAATGACTGGACGACTAGTTACCAATTCGACAGTCGCTTCGTACTCCCCAGAAACATCAAAGAAATACAAAACACCCGAAGCCTTGTCCATATGAACAGCATATCGTGTTTCGCCCAAGGTAGCATACGAACCTGGATTCCCAACAGAAGCCTTGATGATGGTTTGAATTAACTCAACATCAATTTCGCCTTCTTCAGTAGTTAAAATCAGCTCAGCATAAGGATTAAACCATTCCACTTCTCCGCTTGATAGGTCTAATTTCAGGACTCCCACCGGCATTTGATCAAGCAAAGTACTCAAGCTATTTTCGGCTTGGTGATTTACATATTGGATTTGTTCAATTTCGCTCTTTTCATACTGTTTCTTTTGCCATACAAACAAAAACAGATAAAGAAGTACAAATAAAAACAAAACAGTGATTGTTACAGCAAGATTATGTGAAAAAATAATCAGCAAAGTTAAGATTCCGAAAGTTGCAAGTCCTAGCAAGACTGCAGAAAACGGGATTAAATTATTTTTTTTCATTCTAAACCTCTTGCGCATTATTATATCACAAATGCCCTTAAAAAGCGACCCTTTAAAAGATGCAAGCCCTTCATTTCTCTAACTTCAGACACAAAAAGAGGAGGGAATCATCACCCTCCTACCCACGTGTTCAAATCATTAACACCTAACGTTCCACGATAAGGGCAGTCCCCATCCCTCCTCCGATACAGAGAGTTGCTAACCCAGTTTTAGCATCACGTTTCATCATCTCATGTACCAGTGTCACTAGGATACGGCAACCGGAAGCTCCAATTGGGTGACCAAGAGCAATGGCGCCACCATTGACATTGACAATATCTGTGTTAAAGCCAAGTGTTTTCCCAACCACACAAGCCTGGGCAGCAAAGGCTTCATTTGACTCAATCAAGTCGAGATCATCAACTGTCAAATTGCCTTTTTCAAGAGCCTTGCGAGTCGCATAAATCGGCCCACATCCCATCATCTTAGGGTCCAAACCTGCACTTGCATACGAACAAATGCGAGCAATCACTGAGAGTCCTAATTCTTCCGCTTTTTCAGCACTCATGACCAAGACAGCCGCTGCCCCGTCATTGATACCGGAAGCATTTCCCGCTGTGACAGAACCGTCTTTTTTGAAAACAGGATCTAGCTTAGACAAACTCTCTAAGCTAGCATCTTTTCTAGGATATTCATCTGTATCAAAAACGATCGGATCACCTTTGCGTTGAGGAATGACAACTGGCACAATCTCTTCTTTAAAGCGACCAGATTCTATAGCCGCCACTGCACGTTTTTGTGACTCTAAAGCAAGAGCATCTTGTTCTTCTCGACTGATACCATATTCTTCAGCCACATTTTCAGCTGTAATCCCCATATGGTATTCGTTAAAGGCATCAGACAAACCGTCCTTAATCATAGTATCTACCACTTTTGAATCTCCCATACGGCCACCCCAACGGAAACTTGGCAAAACGTATGGCGCCTGACTCATGTTTTCTGCACCACCAGCTACGATAATATCTGCATCGCCACATCGAATCGCTTGAGCAGCCAACTGCACTGCCTTCAAACCGGAACCACAAACCTTGTTGATAGTAAAGGCTGGAGTAAATTCAGGGAGTCCTGCATGAACGCTCATTTGACGAGCTACGTTTTGACCTAAACCTGCGCCTAGGACATTCCCCATAATCACTTCATCTACTAGCTCTGGTTTGACATTGGCTTTTTCCAAAGCACTCTTAATAACCAACGCTCCCAAATCAACAGCTGAAACATTCTTCAAACTTCCTCCAAAGGAGCCTATTGGAGTTCGCACTGCTGAAACAATCACCACGTCTTTCATAACTGTCCCCATTTATACCTTTTATAATGATGCAATACAAAAGTGGTTTACACTGGTGTAAACCACTTTAAAAATTCTATTTTATGATTCTTTCACTTCTAACAAACCGACTTCACCATCTTCACGGCGATACAAAACATTAGTTGTTTGATCTTCCACATCTACATAGATAAAGAAATCATGTCCCAATAAATCCATTTGGAGAAGGGCTTCTTCTAAATCCATTGGCTTCAAATCAATTTGTTTTGAACGAACGACTTTTGGTTGCACAACATTTGCATCTTCAACTAGAGCATCTGTAAAGAGTTGACTTGTCGCAACTTTATTTTTATTCTTACGTTCGATTTTAGTTTTATTTTTACGAATCTGACGTTCAATTTTATCTGTTACAAGATCGATAGAACCATACATATCTTGAGAAATATCTTCAGCACGAAGAGTGATAGATCCAAGCGGAATTGTTACTTCAACCTTTGCTGTTTTTTCACGGTAAACTTTCAAGTTCACACGTGCATCCAACTCCTGCTCAGGTTGGAAATACTTTTCGATCTTTTCGAGTTTAGAAACTACATAATCACGAATTGCTTCTGTTACTTCTAGGTTTTCACCACGGATACTATATTTAATCATATAAGTACCTTCTTTCTAAACATTTTTGTTTTTCTAACTATATTATAACGCTTTCATTTTCATTTTGCAAATTTTTTCCTCATCTTACAAGGGAAAAAGTTTTAACTTCCAAAGCACCTGCTTCTGCCAAAAGTCGTTTCACACGATTCACAGTTGCCCCTGTTGTATAGATATCATCAATCAGCAAAATCTTCTTGGGAAGTGAGATTCCATCTTTAATAAAAAATGGAATTTCAGTAGTCAACCTTTCTAAACGGCTTTTAGAAGAACTAGCGCTCTCTTCTCTTTTTCCTAATATATCTTTAAAAGAAAAGCCTGCTGCCTCAACCAAACCCTCGACTTGGTTAAACCCCCTCTCAAGCAATCTTTCAGGGCTTAGGGGAATTACAACAAATTGATAACCTCTATACTTTTTCAGTTCCTCAGCAAGAACGGAAGCAAAAACTTTTCTAAGCAAAAAATCACCATCAAACTTATATCTACTGAAAAAGTCTTTCATAGCTTGATTATAGGTAAAGATTGCTTTATGATCAACTTGAATTCCTTCTTTACACCAAAGTTTACAATCTTGACACTTAGTTGACAGTCCTGTTTTCATACAGTTTGGACAATATTTCTCACCAATCTTCTCAAAACTAGAAGCACAAGCTGAGCATAGATAACTGCAGTCGTGCTTCAAAAGGAAGAGACTACCAAAAGTTAACTCACTTTTTGTAGTCTGACCACATAATAAACAGTTCATAATCCCGCCTCCTTGTTCATCTGCTTGATTTCCTTGATTGCCTTCTTGATGGAAGCATTTAATCCATCATGAAAGAAGAGCAACTCACCAGTCGGTCTGTCCATACTACGCCCAACTCGACCACCAATCTGAATCAAGCTAGACTTGGTAAAGAGACGATGATTAGCTTCTACTACGAAAACATCTACACAAGGGAAGGTAACTCCGCGTTCCAATATTGTCGTACTGATTAGTATCGTCAACTCTCCATCTCGAAAAGCTTGTACTTGCTCTAATCGATTTTCTGTGATAGAAGATACAAAACCGATATTCTCATTCGGGAAATCCACCTGTAGTATTTCTTTTAGTTTTTCGCCTTTCTTAATCTCTGATGCAAAAATCAGCAGTGGATAACCTGTTCTTCTCTGTTTCTCAATGTAGGTTTTTAACTTGGTTGACAATTGATTTTTCTCTAAACAGCGATTAAAATCCGATAACCAGACAGATTTAGGAATAATCAAAGGATTTCCATGAAACCGTCTCGGCAAGCTTAATCTTTTTAATTCCTTTGTGCGAACCTTCCTATCTAACTCATCTGTAGAAGTTGCTGTAAGGAATATCCTTAATCCATCTTCCTTTACACTATTCTTTACAGCATAGTAAAGCATAGAGTTGTCAACATAAGGAAAGGCATCTACCTCATCCACTATCAACAAATCAAAAGCATGATAAAATTTTAATAACTGATGAGTTGTTGCAATTACTAAGGGAGTTCGAAAATAGGGCTCTGATTCGCCATGGAGTAGCGCTATATCGCAAGCAAAGTCATTCTGCAGTCGCTTATACAGTTCTAAACATACATCAATTCGAGGACTGGCCAAACAAACTGCACCACCATCATCAATCACTTTAGCTACAACTTGATAGATCATCTCTGTCTTTCCAGCACCTGTCACAGCATGAACTAAAGTCGGTTCTTTCTTTTCGACTGCTCGAACCAACCCCTCTGATACCTTTTCCTGAAAAGGGGTTAACTGACCACGCCATTTGAGAACATCTTGCTTAGGAAAATCTTCCTGCGAAAAATAGTATAAGGCTTGATCACTCCTGACTCGCTTCATCAGCAAACACTCCCTACAATAGTAGACGCCGATAGGCAAATACCATTCTTCTAGAATCGAACTATTACAACGTTGACAAAACAGTTTCCCCTTCTCTTTTCTCATTGCTGGCAGTCTCACTGCTACCTGTCGTTCTTCTTCAGTTAATTCTTTCTCAGTAAACAACCGACCGAGATAATTTGGATTTACTTTCATACTTTAATATTCGTAAAAATCTAGCACTTTAGGTGTTTTTTTAGTACAATTAAATCATGGAATTTAGAACAATTAAAGAGGATGGGCAGGTCCAAGAAGAAATCAAAAAATCTCGATTTATCTGTCATGTCAAGCGTGTTTATAGCGAAGAAGAGGCTCGTGACTTCATAACTACCATCAAAAAAGAACACTATAAAGCCACCCATAACTGCTCTGCTTTTATTGTAGGAGAACGAAGTGAAATCAAGCGCACGAGTGATGATGGAGAGCCTAGTGGTACTGCTGGAGTCCCTATGCTTGGAGTCTTAGAAAATCATAATCTTACCAATGTCTGTGTAGTAGTTACCCGCTACTTTGGTGGCATCAAACTAGGTGCTGGTGGTTTGATCCGTGCCTATGCAGGTAGCGTAGCCTTGGCTGTTAAAGAAATTGGCATTATTGAAATCAAAGAACAGGCTGGCATAGCCATTCAGATGTCTTACGCTCAGTATCAAGAATATGGCAATTTCCTTAGAAAGCATCATCTCATGGAGCTGGATACAAACTTTACAGATCAAATTGCTACAATGATCTATGTTGATAAGGAAGAGAAAGAAAATATCAAAGCCGCTCTTGTTGAGTTCTTTAATGGAAAAATCACTTTAACTGATCAAGATTTACGAGAAGTTGAAGTTCCTGTAAACTTAGTGTAAACAAAGGAGAAATACATGGCGTTTGGGAAATTTATTCAAGGACTTGCTGGAAACTTTAGCGAGGAAAACAAAGAGACTCTTATTAAAGAATATGGACAATATCTACTAGAGAATGAAGAAATTCAAAGTGGATATAAACTTATTCGCGATTCAATTATCTTTACAAATATCCGTATTATTTTTACAGATAAGCAAGGTGCTACTGGTCGCAAGACGTCTGTTAAGTCACTCTTTTTGATGAACATTGTAAACGTTGAAATGGAAACTGCTGGAGCAGGTATAGATGATAGTGAGATTACGATCACTTATTTAGAAAATGTCTTTCTAAAAGCACATAATGAGCATCTGAGTTTCCATAAATTTGAATTCCCTAAAAAAGCGGACATCCTTCCGCTTTACACCTATTTATTAGAATTGGCTTATCACAATCGATTAAAAATTAATGGCTTAGACTTTTGATATAAAAAAATCCTATCACTTTGATAGGATTTCTATATTTTACAAATAGCCTTGAGCGCGTTATACTAGTATCATCTTATACAAAGAGGTATATCTATGACTATTTATAATAATATTACTGAACTAATCGGACAAACACCGATTGTTAAACTCAACAACATTGTTCCAGAGGGTGCTGCAGACGTCTATGTTAAACTAGAAGCTTTTAACCCTGGATCGTCAGTAAAAGACCGTATTGCCCTTAGTATGATTGAAAAAGCGGAACAAGATGGTATTCTAAAACCGGGTGCTACCATTGTTGAAGCAACGAGTGGAAACACTGGTATTGGTCTTTCATGGGTAGGTGCTGCTAAAGGATATAAAGTTGTTATCGTCATGCCTGAAACGATGAGCGTGGAACGCCGTAAGATTATCCAAGCCTATGGTGCTGAACTCGTCCTCACTCCTGGTAGCGAAGGAATGAAAGGGGCCATTGCCAAAGCTCAGGAAATCGCCGCTGAACGTGACGGCTTCCTTCCACTCCAATTTAATAATCCAGCTAATCCAGAAGTACACGAAAGAACAACAGGAGCTGAAATACTGGCTGCTTTCGGTTCTGATGGACTAGATGCTTTTGTAGGTGGTGTTGGTACTGGTGGAACGATCTCAGGTGTTTCTCACGCTCTTAAAGCAGCAAATCCAAACATTCAAGTTTATGCAGTGGAGGCAGACGAGTCAGCTATCTTGTCTGGTGAAAAACCAGGACCTCACAAAATTCAAGGCATCTCAGCTGGATTTATTCCTGAAACACTTGATACAAAGGCCTATGATGGTATCGTCCGCGTAACGTCAGATGATGCTCTAGCACTCGGACGTGAAATTGGTGGAAAAGAAGGCTTCCTTGTTGGGATTTCTTCAGCTGCAGCAATTTACGGGGCAATTGAGGTTGCCAAGAAATTAGGTACAGGTAAGAAAGTCCTTGCTTTAGCACCAGATAACGGCGAACGTTATTTGTCTACAGCACTCTATGAATTTGAAGTGTAGCCTCCTAAATGCACTTAGCCCTTATTAAAGGGCTTTTTGTTTACTCATACAGAATCTACTCTCTAGACAAAAAGAAAAAGGAAGCAATTTGCTTCCTTTTCTATTAGTTATTCAAGGCTGCTGCCATTGTAGCTGCAACTTCTGCTTCAAAGTCGTTTGCAGCTTTCTCAATACCTTCACCAACTTCAAAGCGAGCGAACTCAACTACTGAAGCATTTACTGATTCAAGGTAAGCTTCAACTGTCTTGCTGTCATCCATGATGTATACTTGTGCAAGAAGTGTGTATGCTTGGTCAACTTTAGTGTTGTCAAGCATGAAGCGGTCCATTTTACCTGGGATGATTTTGTCCCAGATTTTTTCTGGTTTGCCTTCTGCAGCCAACTCAGCTTTGATATCAGCTTCAGCTTGAGCAATCACTTCATCAGTCAATTGTGCTTTTGATCCATACTTCAAGTGTGGAAGAGCTGGTTTACCAACCATTGCACGGCTTTCGTTATCTTGGTCGATTACGTGGTTCAATTGTGCCAACTCATCTTTAACGAATTGCTCATCCAATTCTTTGTAAGAAAGAACTGTTGGTTTCATCGCAGCAATGTGCATTGAGATTTGTTTAGCAAGAGCTTCGTCTCCACCTTCAATAACAGAGATAACACCGATACGGCCACCATTGTGTTGGTATGCTCCGAAGTGTTGTGCATCTGTTTTTTCAAGCAAAGCAAAACGACGGAATGAGATTTTTTCACCGATTGTAGCTGTTGCAGATACATATGCAGCTTCAAGAGTTTCACCTGAAGGCATTGTCAAAGCAAGAGCTTCTTCGTTGTTCGCTGGTTTTCCTTCAGCAATTACTTTAGCTGTTGCGTTTACCAAGTCAACGAATTGAGCGTTTTTCGCAACGAAGTCAGTTTCAGCATTTACTTCAACTACTGCTGCAACGTTACCATTAACAAATACACCAGTCAAACCTTCTGCAGCAACACGGTCAGCTTTCTTAGCTGCCTTCGCCATACCTTTTTCACGAAGCAATTCAATCGCTTTTTCGATGTCACCGTCTGTTTCTACAAGCGCTTTTTTAGCGTCCATAACACCGGCACCAGATTTTTCACGCAACTCTTTTACAAGTTTAGCTGTAATTTCTGCCATTTTGATTCTCCTATATTTTTTAAAAATAGGAGAGCTGGGCTAGGCCCCGCCCTCCTAGGTAATTACTATTTATATGAATTAAGCGTTGTCGCCTTCTACAACTTCAACGATTTCTTCGATTGAGTCAGCTTGAGCTTCTGAAGCTGCAAATTCTGCTTCAACTGCTGCTGCGTCTTCACCTTGACGTCCTTCGATGATAGCGTCAGCCAATTTAGCTGTGATCAATTTAACAGCGCGGATAGCGTCATCGTTAGCTGGGATGATTACATCGATATCGTCTGGATCAGTGTTTGTGTCAACCATCGCTACAACTGGGATGCCCAATTTTTTAGCTTCTTTAACAGCGATTTGTTCTTTATGTGGGTCAACTACGTACATT
Source organism: Streptococcus sp. HMSC072D05 (assembly GCF_001815805.1). GTDB lineage: Bacteria > Bacillota > Bacilli > Lactobacillales > Streptococcaceae > Streptococcus. The sequence continues at coordinate 42,125 of NZ_KV821988.1, read as the reverse complement.
ACATCTGGGATACGAGGCATGTCTTCGATACCACCCAAGAATTTTTCAAGACGTGCACGTTGTTTGTTAAGAAGTGCAACTTCTTTCTTAGGAAGAACGTCGAAGATTCCTTCTTCTTCCATACGTTTGATTTCTTTCAAACGAGCAATACGTTTTTGGATAGTTCCCCAGTTAGTAAGAGTTCCACCCAACCAACGGTGGTTGATGTAGTATTGACCTGAACGTTCTGCTTCTTCTTTAACAGCGTCAGCAGCTTGTTTTTTAGTACCAACAAACAATACAACTGCATCGTTAGCTGCCGCATCACGCATAAAGTCGTATGCTTGGTCAGCGTATTTTACAGTTTGTTGCAAGTCGATAACGTGGATTCCGTTACGCTCAGTGAAGATGTACTTAGCCATCTTAGGGTTCCAGCGACGAGTTTGGTGACCAAAGTGTACACCAGCCTCAAGAAGTTGTTTCATTGAAATTACTGCCATGAGTATTTCTCCTTTTTGTTTTTTTCCTCTCCTCGACTTCAACTTGCAAAACGACCCGAGGGCAACAGTTTTACAATTCATCAAGAATGAGTATTATCGTTTACACGACAAGTTTCATTTTACCACATTTTAGCGATATTTTCAAGTGGTTTTGATAGATTTCGGCCTTGCTTCCGATAAAAAATAATAAAAGAGGCTCAAATCGAGCCTCTTCGTTTCATTCATTAGTTTGGATAGATGTATGTTACGTAACCTTCAGAAGTTGTTGTTGGGTTAAACCATCCACGTTTGTTACCGATTGTACGATCTCCACCATAGTTTGATTCTGATACTTGAATGCTAGTTGATGATGAAACTGCTGTAACAACCGCTACGTGTCCATATCCACCGTCATTCCAACATGCAATCGCACCAACTTGTGGAGTTGATCCAGTACGGAATCCTGCAGCTGCTGCACTTGTAGCCCACTGCGCTCCGTTACCCCAGTAATCTCCAGCCCAAGGCGCTAATGTCTTAGCTCCCCAAGTACATTCTCCAGTTGGATAACTTGAAGCATTTGTACTGTATGTTGGACGCTGTCTTGTTGGAGTTGGTGCAGGTGCCGGAGTGTAGCTTGAATCATCATCTGATGAAGAGCTTGAAGTTGCTTGCACTTGATCTGAAAGTGTTGTATTTCCAGAAGCAACAACTGATTGTTGTTGGCTTGTTTGACGTGCTTTATAAGCCGCTTCTGCTTCAGCTGCCGCTTTTGCTTCTGCCTCTGCTGCTGCTTTTTGTTCCAACAAAGTAGCTTTATCACTTTCTGCAGTAGCTTTCTCTGCAGCAAGGTTTAACTCAGCAACTTTCAACTCTGCTTGTTTTGTTGTCAATGCTTGTGCATCGTCAGCAAGCGTTTGTTGGTTCGCAATGACAGTGTTGATTGCTTCATTATTTGCAACCTGTTTTTCAGCGATAGATTTCTTATCAGCTTTCTGTTGTTCCAACATTTTGTTGTTAGCTGATACAATCTCGCTCATTGCTGCAACACGTGAAATAGCTTCTGTAATTGATTTTGAGTTTACAATTGTATTGATGTAGCTAGTTGCAGCACCGTTTGTTTGTGCGCTACGTGCTTGTTTCTCCAAAGATTCATTACGAGCAACAATGTTCTTAGAAAGCTCTGTAATTTCTCCTTCAAGTTTTTTAGATTCAGCTTGTAGAGTTTCATTCTCAGCTTCCAAGTTCGTTTGTTGAGTTTGGATAGCTGTAACTTGCGTTTGGATTTCATCTACTTGTTTTTGAGCTTCTTTTTGTTGAGATGTCAAATTACTAATCTTACTATCTTGAGCAGCAATCTTTTCATCAGTTGTTTCAGCGTGGACAGTTGTCAATACTGCCGCTTGAGACACTAATACTGTACTTAATAAAAGTGACGCTAAGATTTTTTTCTTCATATTGTGTAGATACTCCTTCTATTTAAGACATTACTAGTATACCAAAAAAAGACATAATAAATATTACGCCTTTGTTACATTTTTATTTCTTTCTTATAGATAACATTTTTCAAAAATATATTGGAAAATAAGCATCCATAAAAAGTTTAAAATCATTGATGGGACAAGGCTATAGACGATGAAAACTGGCATCGATTCTACTGTCAATCCCATAGCAAGAGCAAGGAGGTAGCTCCCCATATCAAATAGGAAACTCATCACAACTATTGTTAACATTCTTGTCCAACGGTTTAGCAAAATTACACTATTAAATTTATGGAGCGAAGCTCCTATCAAGATAAATAGAAGTGTTGCAATTCCTATCAAGTGGAAAAAATAGATATCGTACACCAAACCCACTATACCGCAATAAGCTAGATAGAGATATTCTGAAACCTCAATTGTCTCAAACAAGAGAAATAAAAACAGAAAATGACTTGCTAAATGAAAGTGAGGGAAGAAGGATCCCGCTAATTGTCCAATATGTGCATCAATTAGTACAACAAAAGGGAGTAAAAAGAAAATACCAATTTGTTTTAACAGTCTCATTGCTAATTCCCCACTAACTCAACCACATGAAGATTTTTGGTGTCAGCACTTAACTTTACTGTTACCTCCTTTGTTAGATAATCACTGCTGTGTGTTGTAGCAACAACCTCTCCAACAGGGATATCCTTAACATTAAAGTTTCCGAGCCCCCCTGTAGTCACCTTGTCTCCCGCGCTAATGTCGCTGTTGCTGTTTAATTGACTAATTTTAAGCAGTTCAGATTCCTTATCATAACCAACGATAATCCCGTAAATTTCAGTAGAGCCATGCAGGATTTTAACAGAAATTTTGTCTGAATTTTCGGTGTTTGTCAATAGGTTGATCGTTGTTGAATGATCCTCCACCTTTGAAACACTACCAATCAAACCCCCGTTTGCAATGGCCAACATATTTTCAGAAGCTCCTTTTGAACTTCCCACATCAATTGTTAACTCTTGTTTCCAAGATACTGGAGCTCGCATAATCACATCTGCTGAAATGGTTTTTGTAGCCTGCAATTTTGACTTCATATCCAGCAACTGACGTAATTGTTCATTTTCATTTTTTAAACTTTCTGATTGATTAGACTCCACCTCTAGTTGATAAAGCTGTTTTTTTAGACTTTCGTTTTCATTGTAAGTCTGCGTCAAATGTCCCAAATCTGATTTAAAAGTATCAAACCACTGAAAGGGTTTTTGAACAATTCTATCTACTAAAGAAATCCCATCTCCTAGTTTCGTCACAATAGCGCTTGAATAGGTTGTCACTAATAGAACAGAAACTGCCAGAACTGTGACAAAAACGATGATTAGATATTTTGATTTTTTAAAACGGTTCATATTCCTACCTTTATACTAAAA
>NZ_KV821988.1:34837-38686 GCF_001815805.1 Streptococcus sp. HMSC072D05 | reverse complement strand
AAAACCTGCTACTGTGAGCTTCTTACCAATCCTACAAACCTGCTAAGATTTTAAGAAAAATAAGAAACATCCCAGTACCAAAATCACAAGAATTGCCAGTGTATCCTTTTGACTCCATCTCAACTGTCTATACTGGCTTCTACCCTTTCCTCCCTGATAACCACGCGCTTCCATGGCTATTGCCAATGAATCTGCACGCTTTAAGCTCGTCGCAAAAAGAGGAATTAAAATTGGAATCATAGCCTTTACTTTTTGAACGATGCTACCTTCGCCAAAGTCAACTCCACGAGCTTTTTGAGCATTCATAATTCTCGTCGTGTCATCCATCAAGGTTGGAACAAAACGCAAACTCATTGATAACATGAGACCAATTTCATGAACGGGAACTTTCACGCGTTTCAGCGGTGCTAAAAGAGCTTCAACTGCAGCTGCCAGACTCAAAGGCATGGTCGTTAAGGTTAGCAAGGTTGAAAAGAAAATAATCAACACAAAACGACAGAAAATGATTCCTGCTTGTTGCAAAGCATAATCCGTTATTCTTATAAAAGAAAACTCAAATAGGACATTTCCACTTGAAATGAAAAAGAGCTGAAAAAGAGTCGTAAAAGCAATCAAGAAGAACATGGATTTTAATCCCTGAACGAAAAATGAGAGGGAAACGCCTGACAAAGCGATAAATATACCTGTCGCTATAAACAAAATGAGATTGGTGAGGGGATTATTAGCCCAAAATACAATCAAAATCAACAGGATCATGGCAAGCAATTTACTACGTGGATCCAAGCGATGAATAATGGAATCCCCCGGTATATAACGCCCTAAAATCATACTATCCATTTAGTGACTCCTTAAACTCCTCTATCTTGATTGGCAATTTTTTAAAAGCTACACCTCTATCTGCCAAACGTTTACAAAAGGCTGTTATTTTAGGCACACCTAACTGCACCTTTTCCATAGAGGCTACATCTTGGAAAACTTCGCTCGGTTTACCACTTTTGACCAAACGCCCCTTTTCCATAACATAGACCTGATCAGCATATGCAGCTACGTCATCCATCAAATGTGTTACCAGGACGATTGTCATTCCAGCAAGGTGAAGTTTTTTAAACAGGGTCATCAGTTCTTTTCTGCCCAGAGGATCTAGTCCAGCTGTAGGCTCATCCAAAACCAAGACAGTTGGCTCCATGGCTAGCATACCTGCTATAGCCACACGTCTCATCTGACCACCCGAAAGTTCAAAAGGACTGCGCTCAAAGAGTGACTCATCGATGCCTACCAAGGCTAACTTTTCACGCGCAATTTTCTTGGCCTCTTCCTCAGAAACTCCAAAATTTTGCGGTCCAAATGCAACATCTTTCAAAACAGTCTCTTCGAAAATCTGATTTTCAGCAAATTGAAACACTAGACCAACTTGCTTTCGAATCTGACGAATTTCTTTATTGGTTGATGTAGGGGTAATGACGGTATCGAAAACTCGAACAGAACCCTTACTTGGTACCAATAGGCCATTTAAAAGCTGTAAAATCGTTGATTTCCCACTGCCTGTGTGCCCTACTAAAGCTGTATAGGAACCATCCTCAATCGTCAAAGAAACATCAGTCAAGGCTGATGAAGATAGGGGAGTTCCCTCTTGATAGGTAAAGCTCACATTTTCTAGAGTAATTCCCATAACTTGTCCTCTAGCTCTCCTTCTGTCAAATAGCCATCCGGCAACTGATAACCAGTCTCTCTCAAAGATTCTCTCAATTGATTAGTAAAAGGCTCATCCAACCCTATCTGGTCAAGATCATCCCGAGAAAAAAGTTCTCTTGGGCTGCTGGTTGACTCCACTTGGCCTTTTTTCATGACCAAGACACGGTCACTCATCGCAACTTCTTCCAAGTCATGTGTAATGGAGACGACTGTCATCTGGTTGTCTTTTCGAATCTCTTGAACTGTCTGAATCAGTTCTCGTCGTCCCTCGGGGTCCAACATACTTGTAGCCTCATCTAGAATTAAAATAGCTGGCCTCAGGGCAACAACTCCTGCAATGGCCACACGTTGTTTTTGGCCACCAGATAAACGAGCTGGTTCTCTCTTCTTAAAGTCCAGCATACCTACCAACTCCAAAGATTCAGCCACTCTCTTCTTCATTTCTTCTCGAGGAAGTCCCTGATTTTCTAAACCAAAGGCAACATCATCTTCAACAGTCGCCCCCACAAATTGATTATCTGGATTTTGAAAAACCATACCAATTTGACGGCGTAAGTCCCAAACATTCTCAGAGGACAGCAATTGGCCATCTATCCAGATTTCCCCGGACTCTGCTTCGAGCAAGCCATCAATCAAACGGATAGTTGTCGATTTTCCACTCCCATTATGACCTACAATCGAAAGCCATTCTCCCCGTTTCACGTGAAACGAGACATTATTAACATCATAATGATTCTGATCTTCCTTGTAACGAAAAGACAGATCTTTTACTTCAATAATCGATTTCATTTCGAACCAAATGTCCCTTTGAATACATGAGCGCTACCCTTGAAATAATCATAGCCAGAGTAGATAGTGAAAAACAAAGCTATATAAAGCAACAGCTGACCAATTAAATTCCAATGTAAGAGCAAAAAGATAATGGCAAACATCTGACTAAAGGTCTTGATTTTCCCTGGCATCGCTGCTGCTAGAACTGTCCCTCCCGTCTCAACAAGCAACAAACGCAAGCCTGTCACCGCGAGTTCACGACAGATGATAATAGCAACAACCCAAGCTGGAGCCATACCTAACTCAATCAACATGATAAAAGCTGACATAACCAGCAGCTTATCCGCCATTGGATCTGCAAACTTTCCAAAGTTGCTGACTACATTCCATTTGCGAGCAAGATAACCATCAAGATAATCCGTTATACTAGCAACTGCAAAGATGATCGCTGCCAGCAAATGACTGCCTTGTGAATGGCCCAAAGTCAAAATAAGAATAAAGAGAGGTATGAAGAGAATTCTACCAATAGTTAATACATTAGGAATTTGTTCTTTTTTCATTGATTTTTCCTTAATCTGTAGTAAATGTAAGTGTTACAGTTCCAGTCTGAGTTGTCAGCTTCGAAGTATCAATCGTTTGATTGTCCACAGTTACAGTAACTCCCTTCACTACACCTAAAGTAATGGTAACGGGATTCTTAGTTGAAACTGTTGTTTTTGCATTCTTATTGTCTTCGGATAGTGTCACACCACCCTCCAGCTCACTTCCTGAAACACTTACCCAACTAGTTGCATCTGATACTGCCAATTGAACAGTAGCGGTTTCCTTACTCGTTTTATACCGAGCTTCAATGCGGTTTCCTTCACCTGACACTGTAATAGTTGATTCCGTAGTAGAAGACGAGCTAGACGTCTGACTACTAGAAGATGAACTAGATGAGGTTGTTGAACTAGTCGAGTTCACAACACTATAATTAGCTGAAGAAGAACTTGGCTGAGTTTGGATGTAGTTCCAAACATAGTAAGTGACAAAAATTAAAATTGACAAAGCAAATAGAACGAAATAAAACAAGGGGAGATAAGACGTTTTTTTCTTATTTGATCGTCTGCGACCAGACAAGTCTTCTTCATCGACATCTACCTCTTCATAAGTGATCATACTACCTGAATCATAGGCATCCAAAACAATTCTTTCATCTAACTCTACTGCCCAGGCATATTTTCTTAAAAAAGAACGAGCATAGAAGGTACTAGGAAGTTGATCAAAATCATCTGCCTCCATAGCTTCTAGAAAATGCAACTGAATTTCAGTTTTTTCCTGCAATTCTTCTAAACTCAATCCCTGATTAATTCTAGCTAAACGTAGAACCTCGCCAATTGTTTTTTT
>NZ_KV821988.1:29981-34737 GCF_001815805.1 Streptococcus sp. HMSC072D05 | reverse complement strand
TTTTTTTCTCATACGTACCATTCCTTCTTTCTAGTATTAGTCATCTTTTAAGCTGGAAAGATTGTAAAATCAACTAGATCACCATTATCAATCAAACGATGTCCAGCTTCTAGAACATCCTCCAAAGTAATTTCCTGTAAAATTTTCGGAAAATCAAAAATTGTTTCTCCGCGATCCATCGGATCGTATTGAGTTGCAATAAATTCCAAAGAGTTCATGCTACTGAAAAACTCCCCAAACATCTCACTCTTAACAAGATCTAAATGCTCCTCAGTAATATCCGCATCACTACTAAACTGACGAATCGCTTTACGAAATTGATGCGACAGAGAAACAGGCTCTTTGGTGTCCATTGTCAATATCACAAAATGAAAGCGACTGTTGACTTCAACCTCAAGTGACAATGACGTATCTAACTTCCCAGTCTCATATAACTTTTGAAAACGATCAGAAGTCCAACCAAACATCATCGTAAATAGTAATTTCAATAAAATATTGTAACGATAAGACTCCTCTTCCGTTATTTGACCAGTTCCTCTAATAGCAACAGCAAGCTTGGGTGAAGAAACTTCCATCCGAAGACTATCTGTTTGCTTCACAGGCTGCAAGGGTAGTTTCTCTTTTGTAACTGTAAACTGTTCTAAAGTCTTCTTTTCCTTTTTCGAAAAGTATTCCTCAACAACTTCCACATCAATATTTCCAACTAAAAACTGTGACATGTTGACAGGTTTGTAAAAGTCTGTAAAGTTCTCTTTTAAATTTGAAACTTGAATCTCAGCAATTGATTTTTCACTTCCAACAATATCTGTTGCTAAAGGAGTATCAGGATAAAGGTTGGCTAATGTTGCAAAAAACAAGCGTGAGTCTGGATCGTCTTGGTACATTTCTCGTTCTTGCTGGATAATATCCTGTTCCCTCAAAACAGACTCTTCAGTAAAATGAACATCTTTGACTAACTCATCTAGCAAATCTAAATTTTCTAATAGATGGTCAATTGTTGAAAAAAGATAGCTGGTCTTAGTAAAGCTTGTAAAGGCATTACTGTCCGCACCTAATCGAGTAAACGCGGCCATTATATCCTCAGAATTTTCTCTTTCAAATAATTTATGTTCAAGAAAATGTGCAATTCCTGCTGGATGATGACGTAAACCTTTGTCCAAGCTTGTATAAGTTGCATCTACAGAACCAAATTGAATCGTTACAATCCCATAAACCTCATTGAAATCTTGCTTAGGGAGTAAAGAAACTGTCAACCCATTTGACAATTTTGTTTTGTAGACTGTTTCCTTTACAGCAGAATAGTATTTTTCTTCAAAAGTAACCTTTGTCATTCTACTCCTTCCATAAAGTAAATCGCTTGTAACTTTAAACTGTTGGCAGCTTTACATACAGCTTCTTTCTCAACATTCTCTAATTTTGCCACCAATCGATCAATATCAAAGATTGATTTTCCAAATAGAGTATTCAAATAGACTCTTTCAACTAGGGTCTGTTGATTGTCTTGAGCCATCAACAAAGATCGTCGAATCATCTCCTTGGTTTGTTCAAGTTCAAAATCTGTAAAGTTACCCTTTTTCATATCTAGCAATTGATGATTCATCATTTTTCTAGCCTGATTTCGATTTTCTCTATCAATACCCGCATACATCCTTAACAGGCCACTAAACAAATCCAATTGACTCGAGACTGTATAGGCTATTCCAGCATTTTCACGAACGTTTGTAAAAAGTTTCGAATGTGCAAATTCACCCAACAAACCATTCATCACAAGCATGGGCAAATGCTCATCATTACCATATTTTACAGGAGAATGATAACCCAATTCCAAAATGGATTGCCCAACATTCCTCTGAATCATTCCCTCTCTTAGGACATTCGAACAAGATTGATAGTACTGGATAGTGATGCCGTTCTCTCTAACTGTAAAGGGTAATGACTTCAACGATTCTGTAATTTCTACTTCATTAAAATCACCTAAGAAAAAGAAATCAATACGATCATTCTTCAGAGCATTTTGAAAGCAAGTGTAGCTACTTTCTGGAGACTCATTTGAAATGCTATTTCGTAAATCACTGTATCTCAATTGAAGACGTTCATCATGGAAGAACAAGCTATCCAACTCCTTATGAGCAAAATAAAATGAATCATCCATATCAGTAGCTAAACTAGCCAATAACTGTTTTCTTTCAATTTCAAACAAGGCTGGCTCAAAAGCACCATCTTGAACTAAGGGGGAAAATAAAGTCTGTTTTACTAATTCCAAAATTCGAGAAGTCAAGACATTTTTTTTACTCAAAAACTCATCCCGCACGTAGGTAAATGTTAAGTCAAGAATATGTGCTTGTCCTCTACGATAAGCACTTGTGGAAATATCTGTTCCATATAAACTTGCCAAGTATCTGCGAAATGCTTGTGATGTTGGATAAGCTTGATTTGCCGTCTCCAACATACTCGCACTTAACATGCGTCCTGCTATTGTCTCAAGAGATAAGGGAGCAGTAAAACGAATAGTGATTTTATTTGTTTTAAACTTTTTGGATTGAACAAAATGTGCTGAAATTCCAGGCACTAATTCCATACCTTACCTCCTTACATATAGAGTTCTATTATACCACGAAAATCAAAATTTTTCTTGTTCTCTTTATAGCTTTAAAGAGTAAAACCGTTTTCATTTCAACTAACTTTCCTTCAGCTATTTCAAGGAAAATATGGTATAATACCAAAGATTGAGGTGAATTATGGAATACAAATTATTTGAAGATTTTATTACGCTCCAAGCCCTCCTAAAAGAACTTGGAATTATACAAAGCGGTGGTGCTATCAAATCCTTTTTAATAGATCATCAAGTTTACTTTAATGGCGAGTTAGAAAGTAGACGTGGGAAAAAAATCCGTATTGGAGATACGATTGACATTCCTGATTTAAAGATTGACATCACCTTGACAAAACCAAGTTTAAAAGAGCAAGAAGAGTATCAAGCAGATAAGATTGAGAAAGAGCGAATTGCTAAACTTGTCAAAGAGATGAATAAAGGTGTCAAGAAAGAAAAACAAAAAACTTCTTCATCACCCAAAACCAAACAAGTTCCACGTTTTCCAGGAAGATAACCATGTGGCTCCAACATTTAACAATTAAAACCTTTCGAAACTACAAAGAGGCAATAATTGATTTTAATCCAAAATTAAATGTCTTTCTAGGTCAAAATGCACAAGGAAAAACCAATATTCTAGAGGCAATCTATTTCTTGGCCTTGACACGTAGTCATCGGACTCGTACAGATAAAAATCTCATTCATTTTGATGACGAGCAACTCCATCTTTCTGGCTTGCTACAGAAAAAAACAAGCTCTATCCCTCTAGAAATTGATTTAACACCAAAAGGGCGTGTGACCAAGGTCAATCACTTAAAACAAGCTCGCCTATCAGACTACATCGGACATATGAATGTTGTCCTCTTCGCACCTGAAGATCTCCAGCTAATTAAAGGAGCGCCTTCTGTCCGTCGAAAGTTTATAGACATTGAACTGGGACAAATAAAACCAATCTACTTGTCAGACTTGTCAAACTACAACCATATACTCAAGCAGAGAAATACCTATCTAAAATCCAGCCAGAAGATTGACGATACATTTCTGTCAGTCTTAGACGATCAGCTAGTAGAGTATGGGTGTCGTGTTATAAAGCATCGGATAAAATTCATTAAAGACTTAGAGAAATTTGGTCAAAGAAAACACTTAGAAATTTCAAATAAATTAGAAGAGTTGTCAATATTTTATCAATCATCTGTCAACTTCACTGATGAAGAACAGCTAACACGTTCTTTTAAAACTGCTTTGGAGAAAAGCAGATCCAGAGACTTATTTAAAAAGAATACTGGAGTTGGCCCTCATCGAGATGATATTTCTTTTTATATCAATGGTATGGATGCTAGTTTTGGAAGCCAAGGTCAACATCGTAGTCTAGTACTTTCTATCAAACTAGCAGAGATTGAGCTAATGGAAAGTATTACAAACGAGTCTCCGATACTACTGCTTGATGATGTTATGAGCGAACTTGACAATACACGGCAACTAAAATTACTAGAAACCATTTCTCAATCTATCCAAACCTTTATTACAACAACAAGTTTAGACCACTTACAAAACTTGCCAGAAAACCTTAGTATTTTCAATATTCAAAACGGTAAAATTTCTGTAAATCAAAATTGACAAAACTGTAAACAAAAAGAACTCCTGAAAATCAGGAGTTCTTTTTTACTTCCTACATAGAGTAGTTTGGTGCTTCATTAGTAATTTGTACATCATGAGGATGACTTTCTTTTAGACCAGCCCCAGACATTTCAATAAATTGAGCGTTGTCGTGTAATTCTTTAAGGTTAGCTGCACCACAGTAACCCATACCAGAGCGAATACCACCAATCATTTGGAAGACAATATCAGCTGCTGCGCCTTTATAGGCAACACGTCCTTCAATTCCTTCTGGAACAAGTTTGTTTGCTTCATTGACAGAACCTTGGAAGTAACGGTCACTTGAACCTTTCTTCATTGCAGCGATTGATCCCATACCACGGTAAGTTTTAAACTTACGTCCTTGGAAGATTTCCGTTTCACCTGGTGCTTCGTCTGTTCCAGCGAACATTGATCCAAGCATAACCGCATTTCCACCTGCAGCAAGGGCTTTTACAATATCTCCAGAATACTTGATTCCACCATCAGCAATGATTGTTTTTCCATATTCACGCGCAACAGCTGCTGCAT
>NZ_KV821988.1:14678-29881 GCF_001815805.1 Streptococcus sp. HMSC072D05 | reverse complement strand
ATAGATTGCTGTCACTTGTGGGACACCAACCCCTGCAATCACACGAGTGGTACAGATAGAACCTGGTCCAATACCGACTTTGACAACATCTACACCTGCATCATAAAGAGCACGCGCACCTTCTGCAGTGGCAATATTACCCGCAATCAAAGTGCGGTCTGGGAAGTGAGCACGAATTTCAGCAATTTTACGTAGAACACCAGCAGAGTGACCATGGGCAGTATCAATAACAATTGCGTCAGCTCCTGCTTCAAAAAGGGCTTCGGCACGTTCAAATGTATCTGAAGTGACACCCACCGCTCCAGCAACTAGAAGACGACCAAACTCATCTTTTGCAGCATTTGGAAACTCAATAACTTTTTCAATGTCCTTAATAGTAATCAAGCCAGAAAGACGACCTTCTTCATCAACCAAAGGAAGTTTTTCAATACGGTGTTCTTGAAGAATGCTTTCAGCTGTTGCAAGATCTGTACCAACAGGAGCAGTAACAAGATTTTCACTGGTCATGTGATTTGAGATTGGCTGATTGTAATCTGAAATAAAGCGAAGATCTCGGTTTGTTAGAATACCAACCAATTTGCGATTTTCAAGTGTCTCCACAACTGGAACACCACTGATACGGTAACGTCCCATCAGTTCATCTGCTTCAGCAATCGTGTGTTCTGGAGTCAAGAAGAATGGATCAATAATAACACCATTTTCAGAACGTTTTACCTTGCGAACTTCATCTGCCTGTTGCGCAATAGACATGTTTTTATGGATTACTCCAAGACCACCTGCACGCGCAATGGCAATAGCCATTTGACTTTCTGTGACTGTATCCATGGCGGCTGTTATAATTGGGATATTTAAAGTCAGATTATCTGCCAATTTTGTTGTTAAATCTGCATCATTAGGCAACACATGACTTTCTGCTGGAATGAGCAATACATCATCAAAGGTAAAACCTTTTTTTAAAAATTTAGTATCCCAATTAGACATTGAGGTTTCCTCTTTTCTTTCTTTTTGAGCTTGACTCTTTTTGTATTGTATCTATCATACCATTCTATGAAAATTTGTCAATTATATTTATGGTAGAAATCATAAAAAAACTATCCCTGTGATCCTATGGAAGAGATAGCTTTATGATTCATATTTTATCTATTATTTAAAATAATTTAGTCCCATTGCTCCCTTAACTTCAGATAGAGTTTGCCCTGCAACCTCACGCGCTTTCTCACTCCCTTTTTGAAGCATATTGTACACTTCTCCCATATCCTTAGCAAATTCGATACGGCGCTCACGAATAGGGCCAAGTTCCCGTTCTAATATTTCAAGTAGATAACGTTTCGTCTTCACATCACCAAGGCCACCACGTTGATAATGTTCTTTCATATCCGCAATTTCTTGAGCATCTTCTGGACGACCAAACACATCTAGATAATGGAAAACCATGTTTCCTTCAATCTTACCTGGATCCTCAACCCGAATATGGTCTGGATCAGTATACATGCTCATGACTTTTTTACGCAACGTATCCTCATCATCAGCTAGATAAATACCATTATTAAGGGATTTAGACATTTTAGCATTTCCATCTAAACCAGGCAAACGTCCTGCTCTCTCATTTTCTGGATAAATACCTTCCGGCTCCACCAAGACCTCACAATTATAAGCATGATTAAAGGAACGAACAATCTCACGAGTTTGCTCAATCATTGGTTTCTGATCTGTCCCAACAGGAACATAATTAGCCTTGAAGGCAGTAATATCTGCTGCTTGCGCAATCGGATAAACCAAAAATCCTGTCGGAATACTTTCTCCAAACCCTTTCTGAGCGATCTCTGTTTTCACTGTAGGATTGCGCTCTAAACGTGCTAGTGACACCAAATTCATATAGTACATAGACAGTTCAGCTAACTCTGGAATCTGACTTTGAATAAAGATGGTTGATTTACTTGGATCTAATCCAACTGCTAGGTAATCTAAGGCAACATTCCCAATCGATTCTACAATCGTTTGAGGATCTTTGGCGTGATCTGTCAATGCTTGTTGGTCCGCCAAAAAAACAAACATCTCATACTTGTCTTCTTCCTGCAGTAATACTCTATTTTTAAGACTCCCAACATAATGTCCAATATGCAGTTTTCCTGTCGGGCGATCTCCTGTTAAAATAATGGGTTTCGTCATTTTTTTCTCCTTCGAAATGGTCTCTTCAATTATAGCATTTTTTTGTTAAAATAACAGAAAATTATTTAAATCAAACAACTAACTCATTGTAAATAAACCTGTAAACTTAATTGACATAAAATTGACAAACAAAAATTTGAATATTTCTCTCTTTTCTAGTAGAATAAATGTATTACATATTATAGGAGAAAAACATTGCTTACAGTATCTGATGTTTCACTACGTTTTAGTGATCGCAAACTTTTTGATGATGTCAATATCAAATTTACAGAAGGAAATACATACGGATTGATTGGTGCTAATGGTGCTGGGAAGTCTACATTCTTAAAAATCTTAGCTGGTGATATCGAGCCAACAACTGGTCACATCTCTCTTGGTCCAGATGAACGTCTCTCTGTTCTCCGTCAAAATCATTTTGACTATGAAGATGAGCGAGTTATTGATGTTGTCATTATGGGAAATGAAAAACTTTACAACATCATGAAAGAAAAAGATGCCATTTACATGAAGGAAGATTTTTCCGATGAAGATGGTGTTCGTGCAGCTGAACTTGAAGGTGAATTTGCTGAACTTGGAGGTTGGGAAGCAGAAAGTGAAGCATCCCAATTACTTCAAAATCTAAACATTCCAGAAGAATTGCACTATCAAAACATGAGCGAATTGGCCAATGGTGAAAAAGTTAAGGTTCTCCTTGCTAAAGCACTTTTTGGTAAACCAGATGTTCTTCTCTTGGACGAGCCGACCAACGGGTTGGACATCCAATCTATTACTTGGCTAGAAGACTTCTTGATTGACTTTGATAACACCGTTATCGTAGTATCCCACGACCGTCACTTCTTAAACAAAGTATGTACACACATGGCCGACCTTGACTTTGGAAAAATCAAACTCTATGTCGGAAACTATGACTTCTGGAAGGAATCTTCTGAACTCGCTGCTAAATTGCTAGCAGACCGTAATGCCAAGGCAGAAGAAAAAATTAAGCAATTGCAAGAATTCGTTGCTCGCTTCTCTGCCAACGCTTCTAAGTCAAGACAAGCAACGTCTCGTAAAAAAATGCTTGACAAGATTGAATTAGAAGAGATTGTTCCTTCTAGTCGTAAATACCCATTTATCAACTTTAAAGCAGAACGTGAGATTGGTAATGATCTCTTGACAGTAGAAAATCTAACTGTAAAGATTGATGGCGAAACTATCCTAGACAATATTAGTTTCATCTTGCGTCCAGGTGATAAGACAGCTCTTATTGGACAAAATGACATCCAAACGACTGCATTAATTCGTGCAATTATGGGTGACATCGACTATGAAGGAACTGTCAAGTGGGGAGTTACTACTAGCCGTTCTTACTTGCCAAAAGACAACTCGGCTGATTTTGCAGGAGGAGAGTCAATCCTTGACTGGTTGCGTCAATTTGCAAGTAAAGAAGAAGATGACAATACCTTCCTACGTGGTTTCCTCGGTCGTATGCTCTTTTCTGGAGATGAGGTTAACAAACCTGTAAACGTCTTGTCAGGGGGAGAAAAAGTACGTGTCATGCTTTCAAAACTCATGCTCTTGAAATCAAATGTCCTTGTACTTGATGATCCAACAAATCACTTGGACTTGGAATCTATCTCAAGCTTGAACGATGGATTGAAAAACTTTAAAGAATCAATCATCTTTGCCAGTCATGACCACGAGTTTATCCAAACTTTGGCAAACCATATCATTGTTTTGTCTAAGAATGGCGTCATTGATCGTATTGATGAAACCTACGATGAATTCCTAGAAAATGCAGAAGTACAAGCAAAAGTTAAAGAACTTTGGAAAGATTAAATTAGACTTCAAAACTCAGTTGGGGTAACCAACTGAGTTTTCTATCATTCTACGAGGTAACATGAAATCATTTTTTAAAACATATTGGACCTATTTTGTTTCTTTCATCATTCCTTTAGTAATTATGACTGGAGTATACCTAACTCAAGGTATCTACTGGAATAGCGATTCATCTCCACTATTAGGAGATGGTTTCCATCAATACGTTATTTTTGATGTGGCTTTACGAAATATTTTACATGGAAATGGTAGTTTGTTTTACACCTTTACAAGTGGCCTCGGACTGAATTTCTATGCTCTATCTAGTTATTACTTGGGTAGTTTTCTCTCACCTCTGGTTTACTTTTTTAATCTGTCGAATATGCCAGATGCTGTTTATCTGACCACTCTCTTAAAATTTGGATTGATTGGTCTGTCAACCTTCTTTAGTTTGACTAGATTATTTAAAGATATCCCAAAATTTTTAAAACTTGCCTTATCTACTTCCTATGCTCTAATGAGCTTTACCGTTAGTCAGTTAGAGATAAAAACCTGGCTAGATGTTTTTATCTTGATTCCTTTAATTATAACTGGTTTATACCTACTTATAACACAAAAGAAGCGCCTACTATACTTTACAAGTTTGTCAATCTTATTTATTCAAAATTATTATTTTGGGTATATGACAGTATTGTTTCTTATTTTCTGGTATCTCTGCCAAATTTCTTGGGACTTTAAAACTCGAAAATCATCTTTTCTTGATTTTGTTGTTACCTCCTTTTTAGCTGGAATGGCTAGTTTGATTATGACTCTTCCTACACTGTTTGATTTACAAACTCATGGAGAGAAGTTGACTGCTATCACAAAATTAAAGACAGATAGTAGCTGGTATTTGGATATTTTTGCAAAACAATTCATTGGATCTTTTGATACAACTAAGTATGGATCTATACCAATGATTTTTGTTGGATTGCTTCCCTTTATTTTAACCATTCTATTTTTCACAATAAAATCCATAAAGTTTCACGTGAAACTTACCTATGCAATTTTCTTTACTTTTTTAATAACAAGCTTTTACATAGAAGCACTTGATTTATTTTGGCAGGGGATGCATACCCCAAATATGTTTTTGCATCGCTATGCTTGGATTTTTTCCACTCTGTTAATTTATACTGCAGCAGAAGTATTAAATCGTCTGAAAGAACTGAAGCTATGGAATCTATTTGTCTCACTTTTTCTTGTACTAACAGGATTTTTGGCTACTGTCTATTTTAAATCACACTATTCTTTTTTAACTGATTTGAATATCCTGCTCACTCTTGAATTTCTACTAGTTTATGCTCTTTTACTTCTTGCAGTCATTAGAAAATTTATCTCTGTAAATCTATTTGCAATTCTTTTGTCTTTATTTATAACAGCTGAGATAAGCTTAAATGCATCATCTCAAATGGAAGGAATAGCTAAAGAATGGGCCTTTGCTTCTCGTAGCGTCTATAATAGAGATATCACCGCTATGGAATCCATTCTAAACCAAATTGACAATCCATTTACACGTACTGAAAAACTGCAAATTCAGACTGGAAATGACAGTATGAAATTTAACTACAATGGAATCTCTCAATTTTCGTCTGTACGAAATCGTTCAGCTAGCACTAGTTTGGATAAACTGGGATTCAAATCCTCTGGAACCAACCTTAATCTCCGTTATGCAAATAACAGTCTTTTAGCAGACAGTTTATTTGGAATCCAGTACAATATTTCTGAAACTTCACTTGATAAGTATGGTTTTCAAGAGATTTATCAAAAGGATCATTTAACCTTATATAAAAATAAACTCTCTTTACCCATTGCCTTTGCCACTCAATCTATTTACAAAGATGTAAACTTTAACAATCACACTCTAGATAATCAGGCTTTATTTATAAACCAGCTTGCTAATCTCAACTTAGATTACTTCTCCCAAATAGCATCTGATAAAACAGATACTTCAGATGGTTTA
Organism: Streptococcus sp. HMSC072D05; assembly: GCF_001815805.1. GTDB lineage: Bacteria > Bacillota > Bacilli > Lactobacillales > Streptococcaceae > Streptococcus. The sequence continues at coordinate 23,916 of NZ_KV821988.1, read as the reverse complement.
ACGAGCATTACAGATTCTGCTAATGAAGATGCAAAGATTGATTATCAAATTGAGGTTCCTCAAAATAGTCAAGTCTATCTCTCTTTTTCAAATCTTCATTTTACAAACGATAAGCAAAAGAAAGTTGGCGTCATTGTCAATGGAGAAAAAAAGACTTTTACAACTGACAATGCATTTAATTTCTTTAATTTGGGTTATACTGAAGAACGACAAACTTTCAATATCAGTGTTAGTTTCCCTGGAAATTCTCAGGTGTCCTTTGAATCTCCAACCTTCTATCGTTTAGATACTCAGGCTCTTACTGAGGCAATTCAAAAGATTAAAGAACAACCTGTAGAAGTATCCACCTCTAAAAATAAAGTCTTTGCTACATATGAAGTAAAACAAGATACCTCTATTTTCTTCACTATTCCTTATGACAAAGGTTGGTCTGCATACCAAGATGGGAAAAAACTTGAAATCAAGCAGGCTCAGACTGGTTTTATGAAAGTTGATGTTCCAAAAGGAAAAGGCACCATTACACTTTCCTTTATCCCCAATGGTTTTGTTATTGGAGCAGCCTGCTCACTAACTGCCCTTCTTCTTTTTGGGATCTATAATCACAGACGAAATTTATCTAAGACAGAAAAAGATTGACCAATTTCTTGGCCAATCTTTTTAATCTTCTTCCATTTTCTTAGGTTGATAAGCTAGCATACCTAAAGCAGTAAAGAAAGCTAGAGTTATAATAAGGAAAATTACTTGATGATGAATATTTCCTGTCATAGAGATTGTTTGTCGTAAGCCTGATACAGAGTAACTCATTGGTAACCAAGGATTGATACCTTTGAAGAAATCATTTGTTAAAGCAAGGGGATAGGTCCCTGCACTTGATGCTAACTGTAATAAAAGTAAAATAAGAGAGAAGAAAGCTCCTATACGGCTATTCCAAGTTGTTAAAGCTGTCACCATAGACATGAAAGCTAAACTTGTGATTATAATTAGAATCAAGGTCCTCATCTCATGGTTCGCAGTCAATCCAATAAGATGGACACCTCCATAAACTAAAACACCTGCTAAGACAGCTATAATCCCATTTATTTCAGAGCGAGACTTCAACCAAGCCCAACGACTCTCTGGATGACGTCCAGAAGGCAACTTAGCAAAAATCATATTGGTAGATATAGCAGCAACAAAAAGAGCAACTGATATCATATAAGGAGCCATAGCAATCCCATTTACAGGGACTTGGTCATTGTCTGTTTTTGAGAGAACTAGAGGTTCAGATAATGTCTCTGCATTTTTAGATTCTGTTGATGCTGATTTAAGTTGATTGTTAGCATTGCCTAATCCTTGTCCTAATGAATCAACTCCTGTCTGTAAATCTTCAAGACTAGAGGTTAAGGTTGTTCCACCATCTGCTAGTTTTCCAGCACCATCTGCAATCTTCATGGCACCACTTCCTAGTTGAGATGCTGCAGAAAGTAACTGTGTTGATTTATCTGTTAATTGACCAGAGCCAAATTGTAATTTAGTAAGACCTGCTATTAGCTCTGGACTCTTATTATTCAATTGAGCAGAACCAGATGACAAACTTTCTATACCTGATACTAATTCTGGAGCTTTTCCAGCTAACGCATCTACTCCAGTTGTCAAGGTTGATGTATTTTCTGTTAACTTACTTGATCCAGAAACTAATTGATCCAGACTAGTTGTTAAACTTGCATTCTTTTCACTTAGTTGATTAGCACCTATAGAAATAGTATCCAATCCTTTAGTGTAGTTTACAACTCCTTTTTCAATTGACTGACTTCCAGGAACTAACTTATTATTTACAGAAGTTTGTAATGTTGCAAATCCATTTGACAAGGTTGTCAAGGAGCTAGATGCTGCAGGTAAGAGTTGATTTGCTTTCGTCTGCACATCAGATAGATTAGATACTTGTTGTTCTGAATTCTCTATACTTTCTTTTAATCCCCCTACTGTCGTTAAAATTGTTTTTGCTGACTCAATCGTAGAATTAGAATTTTTAGAAACAGCTTCAGTCAGTTCTTTCTTTTGTTCCTCTGTGAGAGATTGATAAGTAGCTGTTGATTGAAGGTTAGCAATAGTTTTCTCTTGTTCTGTCTGACTTTTAGTCACAATATCCTGTGCAAGAGTTGTTAGATTTGGCAAAGCTTCTGAAAATTTACTTTTCAGTTGAGTGTCATCTGATATTGTAAGAGCTTGTAGTGTTTTATTTAGTTCTCCTAAGCTTGTTGCCAATTGCGCTATTTCTTCACTTTGTTGAGATGAGGACTCTAATTGACTTGAAATTTCTTTAATACCAGTATTTAATTGCTCCATTCCATCTCTTAGTGTATCTGATTGATTGGATAATTGACTTGTTCCGTTAGAAAGTTCTTTCACACTACTTGTATAAGCATTTACACCAACTGAAAATTGATTGAGACCTGTATCCAGTTGTGAAACGCCACCTGTATAAGACTTTATACCTGTATTTAGCTGATTTACACCTGTCACCAACTCAGGAGTTTTTGAAGCTAATTGACCAAGTCCAGTGTCAACTTGTGAGACAGCATTCGTATAACTTTGTAAACCACTATTAAAAGTTCCTAAACCAGTATGTAATTGCTCTATAGCAGACACATAGCTAGATAAGCCTTTTGTAAATTGATCCGCTCCAGTTGAAAAAGTTACAGTTGAATTAGCTAGAGTATTAAGACTTGTCGTCAACGTTTGACTTCCCGTCACCAACTGATCGGCTCCATTAGCCAATTGTTCACTTCCCTCAGCTGCTTTATTTATTCCAGACTTCAAATCATTCATTTTTTGAAATAAAGCCTTAGTGTACGTTTCAGTAATATTAGTAGAGACGGTTTGTTTTAATTGTGTCATTGCAGAATCACTCATCTTACTTGCAATAAAGCTATGCCCACTTGACGTCTGATAATCAATCTGCATCTGTTCAGGATGATTCGTTAGGATAGAAGTAGCTTTTTCAGATAAGTCACTTGGTAAAGTCACTACCATGTAGTAGTCACCATCTTCTAGTCCTTTTTCTCCTTCCTCTTCATTAACAAAGTGAAAATCTAAAGCCTTATTTTCTTTTAAATTAGACACCATGTCTTCACCTATTGTCATTGCCTGTCCATTATAAGAAGCTTCCTTATCTTTATTGACAACTGCCACAGGTAACTCCGATACTTGACCATATGGATCCCACATGGATGATAAAAATATAATGTTGTATAGAGCTGGAATGAAAGAAATCCCTATCATTACAATGATAAAGGTCGGTTTTTTAAATATTGCTTTCCATTCTTTAAACATGTTCCCTCCTTTTTTACACATATTGTCTAAAATTTTGATATAATAGATTATACATCAAAAAATCTAAATTACAAGGTAAAAAATATTTTTTTAGACACATAGTCTATTTTTGTTCACAAGGAGGAATTATGAAAGAAAGTAACAAACGTTTAAAAACAAAACGAATTATCGAAAATGCCATGGTTCAATTATTGATGGACCAGCCCTTTGATCAAATTTCTACTGTCAAGTTAGCAGAAAAAGCCGGAATTAGTCGTTCCAGCTTTTACACTCACTACAAGGATAAGTATGATATGATTGAACTCTACCAAAGTATGCTATTTCATACCTTTGAGTATATTTTCCAAAAACATGCTCATCACAAAAGAGATGCTATTTTAGAAGTGTTTGAATATTTAGAGTCTGAGCCACTATTAGCTGCACTCTTATCTGAAAATGGGACAAAAGAAATCCAAAATTTCTTGAGAAATAAGCTTCACATCATGCTTAGCACCGACCTTCAGAAACGCTTTATGAAACTACAACTCACTCCAATTGAATTAGAATACAGTAGCATTTATCTAACAAATGCTCTATTTGGTGTTTGCCAGACTTGGATTGCTCACGGAAAAAAAGAAAGTCCGCAAGAAATGACAGACTTCCTTATGAAAATGTTAGGTGATGTAAACTAAAAAAGAACACCAGTGGTGTTCTTTTTATCTAACTCCGCCAGTAGGACTCGAACCTACGACATCATGATTAACAGTCATGCGCTACTACCAACTGAGCTATGGCGGATAAAATAGTCCGTACGGGATTCGAACCCGTGTTACCGCCGTGAAAAGGCGGTGTCTTAACCCCTTGACCAACGGACCATCTATCTGTAGCAGATATAACCATTATATCAATTTCTTACTAATTGTCAATCACTTTTTAGATTTTTTCTCTAGAATATCTTTTAGTTTGCGGACTTTTAAACGGGTAATAGGACAACGATGATCTTCATAAAAAACAACTTCTAAATTCTTTCGATCAATTTCTCTCACATTTCCCACATTGACAAGGAAAGATTTATGGGAGCAATAAAATCGCTGGGTATGTTTGTCCTTTTCCTGAATATCTGTCATAGTTCCATAGAATTCTTTAGCAAAATTCTTACCAATAATCCGAAGTTTATGAGAAACTCCTGTGGTTTCGATATACAAAATGTCATGGTAAGGAATTTTCAAATCATTTCCTTTATAGTTGTAATCAAAATAGTCTACAACATCTTCGTTTTCAAGCAGCATGCTCTTAGTGTAAAAAATACTCTGCTCGATGCGTTTTTTGAACAATTCATCATTGATATCTTTATCAACAAAATCTAGGGCTGATACCTGGTATTTGTACGTTAAGGTAGCAAATTCAGATCGACTAGTAATAAAGACAATAATAGCATAAGGATTGTGATGACGGATAAACTGAGCCACTTCAAAGCCTTTTTTCTCGATTCCATGAATATCGATATCTAGGAAATAAAGCTGGTTTACTTCATCATTTTCGATATATTCCTTAAACTCACGAACTTTTCCTGTTGTCTTATATGAAATAGGAATATTCGATTCTTCCGAGATTTCATTCAATATTCTCTCTAGTCTCACTTGATGTTCAATAACATCTTCTAAAATTAATACTTTCATTCGAATTCCCTCTTAAATCTAATAATTTGTCTAAATGTGTTGTCTTCCATCTCTGTTTCTAAAATAATGTTGTCATACTTATCTAAAATCTCTTTAACATTATTAAGTCCTAAACCTCTATTTCTTCCCTTGGTAGAGAAACCTAAGGCAAATAGATCCTCTGAAGGCGTCATAGTGATTTTGCATGAATTCTGGATAACTATAACTGTTTCAAAATCCATTTTAATGACTGCAACTTCCATTTGTTTCAAATAACTATCTGCAGCCCCTTCAACAGCATTGTTTAATAAAATGCTCATTATACGAACAAGATCAAGTAAATCTATTGACAGTCTAGTAATGATATCCTTTACTTCCAATGTAAACTCTACATCATTTTTTCGTGCATAGACAATCGATTGAGCAATTAAACTTCGTAAAGCAGAATCTTCTATATTATTTAAATCAAAGTAAGTATATTTTTCTGACCTCAATTTCTGATTTGCTTTTACTAGGACTTCATTGTAAACCCTGTTAATTTCTTGTAAATCTCCACTGTCAATCGCCATTTGCATGCTAACAAGCATCCCTGCATAGTCATGACGAAAACCTCGAATTTCATTATACAACTCCACAATTTCATCAGTATAAGTCTGTAAATGTTTTTGTTCAAATTTCTTTTGTTTTAGAGCAATCTCTTTTTCAATTTGAACCTTGTGAGAATTCATTGCAAAGAAAATCAATAACAAGCAAATAAAAACAATGGTTGATAAAATACTTCCGAAGCTATTTAAATGATGAGTTGTACTTACTATATCTGAAATAAACAATAAGATATGCAAACCAAAGAAAGCAACTATTACTTTTTTTAAAAAAGGATACAGATAATCTTTATCAAAATATTTAATATCCAGATGAAAATAACGAATTATTATTAGAATAGAAAAATAAGTCATCAACAATACTACGAAAAGAAATGTACTTTTATAGTGTAATACTACTTCATCTCCTGTTATAGAAGATAAGGTTACGGATATAAAAGTATGAGTACTGTGATATAATAAAGATAATAGTAAACTGATAAAAATAGCTTTGTATTTTTCAGACTTCTTTAACTTTCTTAAATAAAGGTACACAACCAAAGGAAATAAAAATTTAGACAAAGCAAAACTATTAGAAAATACTAGTGTAATAATTTCTTCAAGTATAAAAACTGAGATGCATGTATAACAGAAAAAAACAATTTGTTCTTTTCTATTTATTTTACAGATCCATTCATAAATTTTGCTAATAATGATAAAATAAAAAATAGCTATCCCTGATCCAAATAAATCCATTACTCTCTACCTTTATTTCATTACTTTCTTCTTGGAAAAATAAGATTACGAATTGTTTCTGAAATTCTCCAATCTCCACCCCGAATCTCCTGCAATTCTGCCTCTGTTACCTCTTTAAATTGTTCCAACTTTACTGTATTTTTCATAATGAAATCTCCTGTATTATTTTTCCTTGTAAGTTAACTTACACACCTATTATACAAAATGAAGACCATGTAAGAAAAAATTCTTCCCAACTGTACATTTTTGCACCTGAAACGCACTTTTTTAAGAAAAAAGCTGGGATTTACCCCAGCTTCGCATCTAAAATTGATCCCAGCAGGATTCGAACCTGCGACCGTTCGCTTAGAAGGCGAATGCTCTATCCAGCTGAGCTATGAGACCTAACATGACCATTCTATCAAAAAACAAGAGCTAAGTCAATCTTCTATTTGTGGTAAGGAGAACCCTGCTGAATTGTAAAAGCACGGTAAATTTGTTCAACTAAAACCAATCTCATTAACTGATGTGGTAATGTCAGACGTCCAAAACTGACAGAAAGATTGGCCCTATTTTTTACAACAGGAGCTAGACCCAAACTCCCTCCAATGATAAAAGTAAGTGTTGAATATCCTTTGATAGAAGCTTGCTCTAGTTGCTTACTAAATTCCTCTGAGGAGAGTGTTTTTCCTTCAATGGCTAGTACAACGACAAAGTCTCTTTCTCCAACCTTAGAAAGAATTCTTTCACCTTCTGTTTCCAAGATTTTTTGATTTTCTAATTCACTGGCTTTGTCAGGTGTCTTCTCATCAGTGAGCTCAATCATTTCTAATTTGGCGAAACGTGAAATTCGTTTGGTATATTCAGCAATTCCATCTTTAAGGTATTTTTCTTTTAATTTTCCTACTGTTACAATTTTTATTTTCATTCTTCTATTCTATCATATCCACACTTCATTTCACATCTTATACACAAAAAAATCATTCAAAATTACTAGTGAATTCACAGAATAAAGCGAGTTATCCACAACTTGTGTAAAACTTTAAGCTTTTAAGTTTGGATTAAGTTAATAGGTTTATAATCTGAGTAAATAAATAACAAACGGAGGCGTTTATGAAACACTTACAAAAATTTTACAAAAAAGGAGTTAAAGTTCTAGCAATCATTCTAATCGGATTTTTAAGTGGTGCCTTAGGAAGTTTCGTAACATTACAACTTTATCAAAAACAAGGAAATCAAGCTACGAATAATAATTCTGGCACTGTCACTCAAACATCCTATAAAAATGAAAACTCAACCACTCAAGCAGTAAATAAAGTTAAGGATGCTGTTGTCTCAATCATTACTTATTCTTCTTCTAGCAGTAGACAAAGTAGTGTATTTAATGGTGATGAAACTAATTCTGATTCAGACAATCAACAAATCGCAAGTGAGGGATCAGGTGTTATCTATAAAAAGGATGATAAAGATGCCTATCTTGTAACTAATACTCACGTTATCAATGGAGCTTCAAAAGTTGATATCCGCTTAGCAGATGGTACCAAGGTTCCTGGTGAAATTGTCGGATCTGATACCTTCTCTGATATTGCTGTCGTTAAAATTTCTTCAGAAAAAGTTACAACAGTAGCAGAATTTGGGGATTCAAGTCAACTTAGTGTTGGAGAAACAGCGATTGCTATCGGTAGTCCTCTAGGTTCAGAATATGCTAATACAGTTACACAGGGAATCATCTCGAGTCTTAATCGAAATGTTTCTCTAAAATCTGAAGATGGTCAAGCTATTTCAACAAAAGCCATTCAAACAGATACGGCCATTAATCCTGGTAACTCTGGTGGTCCACTTGTAAACATTCAAGGACAAGTAATTGGTATAACATCAAGTAAAATTGCAAGTAATGGTGGAACATCTGTAGAAGGTCTTGGTTTTGCAATTCCTTCAAACGATGCACAAAATATCATTAAACAGCTTGAAAGTGATGGTAAAGTAACTCGTCCTGCCCTTGGAATTCAAATGGTCAATCTATCAAATGTTGGAGCTAGTGATCTTAGAAAACTTAACATTCCAAGTGGCCTCACTTCAGGTGTAGTTGTTCGATCTGTTCAAAACAATATGCCAGCAAATGGACATCTTCAAAAATACGATGTCATTACCAAAGTTGACGATAAAGAGATTGCTTCATCAACAGACCTACAACACGCTCTTTACAATCATGCTATTGGAGATACTATCAAAGTAACCTACTACCGTAATGGTAAGGAGGAAACAACCTCAATTAAACTAGATAAGAATTCTAGTGATTTAGAGTCTTAATTGACATCAGTGTAAAGAAAACTTTACAGAAAGTAAAAGATATGTTAGTGTAGAATCATGGAAAAATTTGAAATGATTTCTATCTCTGAAATACAAAAGAATCCTTACCAACCTCGGAAAGAATTTGATGCAGATAAACTAAAGGAATTAGCTCAGTCAATCAAAGAAAATGGGCTTATCCAACCAATCATCGTTCGTCAATCTCCTGTAATTGGTTATGAAATCCTTGCAGGAGAGAGACGATATCGAGCTTCTCTCTTGGCTGGTCTGACCTCTATTCCAGCCGTTGTAAAGCACCTCTCAGATCAGGAAATGATGATCCAGTCAATCATTGAGAATTTGCAGAGAGAAAATTTAAATCCTGTTGAAGAAGCACGCGCCTACGAATCTTTAGTAGAAAAAGGATTTACTCACACTGAGATAGCAGATAAAATGGGGAAATCTCGTCCTTATATCACTAATTTTATTCGTTTGCTTTCCCTACCAGAATATATCTTAACTGAAGTAGAAAATGGAAAAATTTCTCAAGCGCATGCACGTTCACTAGTTGGTTTGGATAAGAAGCAGCAAGACTATTTCTTTCAACTAATTAAAAATGAAGACATCTCTGTGAGAAAACTAGAAGCACTTCTTACAGAGAAAAAACAAAAGAAGCAAAAAAAA
>NZ_KV821988.1:0-14578 GCF_001815805.1 Streptococcus sp. HMSC072D05 | reverse complement strand
AAAAAAAAGTGATTCTTTCATCAAAGACGAAGAAGATAAATTAAAAAAACTACTCGGTTTAAGTGTAGAAATTAAACTTTCAAAAAAAGATACTGGAAAGATTATTATCTCCTTTTCAAGTCAAGAAGAATACGATAGAATTATTAACAGCCTGAAATAAGGCTGTTCTTTTATTTTCTCAACTCACAAATTTATCCACCAATTTTTTTATCAATAACCCTATTAAATCAAGGATTTTCCTATTTATCCCCAACCTGTGGATAAATACTACTAACATTGTGGATTCTTTTCCCCAATCTGTGGAAAAATCCTACTATCTATGGTAAAATAAGTCTAGCACTAAACTACTAAAATCATAGTAAAGGAGGAAAACTAGTTGAAAGAAAAGCAATTTTGGAATCGTATTTTAGAATTTGCTCAAGAAAGATTGACACGATCTATGTATGATTTCTATGCTACACCTGCTGAACTCATCAAAGTAGAAGAAAATACAGCTACTATATTTCTACCGAGATCAGAGATGGAAATGGTGTGGGAAAAGCAATTAAAAGATATTATCATTGCTGCTGGTTTTGAAATTTATGATTCTGAAATCAAACCTCACTATATTTTCACTAAACCTCAGAGCACAGAATCTCCTCAGGTAAATGATACGAATAGTGTCTCTACTTACGATTACACACCTGCACTACCAACGATTCCCTATTCCGAAACAGGGTTAAAAGAAAAATATACCTTTGATAACTTTATTCAAGGTGATGGAAATGTTTGGGCGGTGTCTGCTGCACTAGCGGTATCTGAAGATTTAGCTCTGACCTATAATCCTCTTTTCATCTATGGAGGACCTGGTCTTGGAAAGACTCACTTACTCAATGCGATTGGAAATGAGATTTTGAAAAATATTCCTGATGCGCGTGTCAAGTACATTCCTGCCGAAAGCTTTATCAATGACTTTCTTGAACACTTGCGACTTGGAGAAATGGAAAAGTTCAAAAAGACTTACCGTAGTCTTGACCTCTTGTTGATCGATGATATCCAATCTCTCAGTGGCAAAAAAGTCGCGACCCAGGAAGAATTTTTCAATACCTTCAATGCTCTTCATGATAAGCAGAAACAGATTGTCCTAACCAGTGATCGAAGTCCTAAACACCTAGAAGGTCTTGAGGAAAGACTTGTCACGCGCTTTAGCTGGGGATTGACGCAAAATATCACTCCTCCTGACTTTGAGACACGTATCGCCATTCTTCAAAGTAAAACAGAGCATTTGGATTACCATTTCCAAAGTGATACTCTGGAATATTTGGCTGGTCAATTTGATTCAAATGTTCGAGAATTGGAAGGAGCAATCAACGATATCACTTTAATTGCCAGAGTGAAGAAGATTAAGGATATTACTATTGATATTGCTGCGGAAGCTATTAGAGCACGTAAGCAAGACGCCCGCCAGATACTTGTTATTCCAATTGAGAAAATCCAAACTGAAGTTGGTAATTTTTATGGAGTGAGTGTCAAAGAAATGAAGGGAACGAGACGAGTTCAAAACATCGTTTTAGCGCGTCAAGTTGCCATGTACCTAGCTAGAGAACTGACAGATAACAGTCTTCCAAAAATCGGAAAAGAATTCGGAGGAAAAGATCACACCACCGTTATTCATGCCCATGCTAAAATCAAATCCTTGATTGACGAAGACGATAATTTACGTTTAGAAATAGAAGCAATCAAAAAGAAAATTAAGTAGCTTGTGGATAACTTTTCCTTTCTTATCTTTTTTATCCACATTTTTTAAACAAGCTTAGAAGCTTAAGTTTACTAAATAGCACTCAGTTTTCCACAGAATTCACACACTCTATTATTACTATTAACTTTCTAATACTAAAAATAAATAAAGGAGAATCCATGATTCATTTTTCAATTAATAAAAATTTATTTCTACAAGCCTTAAATACCACAAAACGAGCAATAAGCTCTAAAAATGCTATTCCAATTTTATCAACAATCAAAATTGACGTTACCAATGAAGGAATTACTTTAATTGGCTCAAACGGTCAAATTTCTATTGAAAATTTCATTTCTCAAAAGAATGAAGATGCTGGTCTCTTGATCACTTCTCTGGGTTCGATTCTTCTAGAAGCTTCTTTCTTTATCAATGTTGTATCTAGTCTTCCAGATGTAACGCTTGATTTTAAAGAGATTGAACAAAAACAAATTGTCTTAACAAGTGGCAAATCAGAAATTACTCTAAAAGGAAAAGATAGCGAACAGTACCCACGAATCCAAGAAATTTCAGCTAGCACACCTTTGGTTCTTGAAACCAAACTACTCAAGAAAATTATCAATGAAACAGCATTTGCTGCAAGTACGCAAGAAAGTCGTCCAATTTTGACTGGTGTCCATTTTGTTTTGAGCCAACACAAGGAACTAAAAACAGTTGCGACAGACTCTCATCGCCTTAGCCAGAAGAAATTGACTCTTGAAAAAAATGGTGATGATTTCGATGTGGTGATTCCTAGCCGCTCTCTACGCGAATTTTCAGCGGTATTTACAGATGATATTGAAACTGTAGAGATTTTCTTTGCAAATAATCAAATCCTCTTTAGAAGCGAAAATATTAGCTTCTACACTCGTCTCCTAGAAGGTAATTATCCTGATACAGATCGCTTGATTCCAACAGACTTTAACACTACAATTACTTTTGATGTGGTTAATTTGCGTCAATCTATGGAGCGTGCACGTCTCTTATCAAGTGCGACTCAAAATGGTACTGTGAAGCTTGAAATTAAAGGTGGAGTTGTTAGCGCCCATGTTCACTCTCCAGAGGTTGGTAAAGTAAACGAAGAAATCGATACGGAGCAGGTGACCGGGGATGATTTAACTATTAGTTTTAACCCAACTTACTTGATTGATTCCCTCAAGGCTTTAAATAGTGAAAAGGTGACTATTAGCTTTATCTCATCAGTTCGTCCATTTACTCTTGTGCCAGCAGATACTGACGAAGATTTCATGCAGCTTATCACACCAGTTCGAACAAATTAAGTGAAAGAGGTTGAGCCTGGCTCGCCTCTTTTATGATATAATCAAAAAAGAAAAGGAGAGTAGTATGTATCAAGTTGGAAATTTTGTTGAGATGAAAAAACCACACGCTTGTACCATCAAGTCAACAGGCAAAAAGGCTAATCGTTGGGAAATTACACGTGTAGGGGCAGATATTAAAATAAAGTGTAGCAATTGTGACCACCTTGTCATGATGAGTCGCTATGATTTTGAACGAAAAATGAATAAGATTATTGACTAAGAACCCTTAGTTAGAGGGTTAGCAAGTTTTCCCTTTTTGTGTTATAATGTTAGGGATTGAAATGAGAACGGAGAATGAGAAACTATGGCTTTAACAGCAGGTATCGTTGGTTTGCCAAACGTTGGTAAATCAACCCTTTTTAATGCAATTACAAAAGCAGGAGCAGAGGCGGCAAACTACCCATTTGCGACTATTGATCCAAACGTTGGGATGGTGGAAGTTCCAGATGAACGCCTACAAAAACTAACGGAAATGATTACTCCTAAAAAGACAGTTCCAACAACCTTTGAGTTTACAGATATTGCAGGGATTGTAAAAGGAGCTTCAAAAGGAGAAGGTCTAGGTAATAAATTCTTGGCCAATATCCGTGAAGTAGACGCGATTGTTCACGTAGTTCGTGCTTTTGATGATGAAAATGTGATGCGCGAGCAAGGACGTGAAGACGCCTTTGTGGATCCACTTGCAGATATTGATACCATTAACCTAGAATTGATTCTTGCTGACTTAGAATCAGTTAATAAACGCTATGCGCGTGTAGAAAAGATGGCACGTACGCAAAAAGATAAAGAATCAGTAGCAGAATTTAATGTTCTTCAAAAGATTAAACCAGTCCTTGAGGATGGAAAATCAGCTCGCACCATCGAATTTACAGATGAAGAACAAAAAGTTGTCAAAGGTCTCTTCCTTTTGACCACTAAACCAGTTCTTTATGTTGCTAATGTGGATGAGGATGTAGTTTCAGATCCAGATTCTATCGAATATGTGAAGCAAATTCGTGAATTCGCAGCGACAGAGAATGCTGAAGTAGTAGTTATTTCCGCGCGTGCTGAGGAAGAAATTTCTGAGTTAGACGATGAGGATAAGCAAGAGTTTCTTGAAGCACTTGGTTTGACTGAATCAGGCGTTGACAAGTTGACTCGTGCAGCTTATCACTTGCTTGGGCTTGGAACTTACTTCACAGCTGGTGAAAAAGAAGTCCGTGCTTGGACCTTTAAGCGAGGGATGAAAGCTCCTCAAGCAGCTGGTATTATCCACTCAGACTTTGAAAAAGGGTTTATTCGTGCAGTAACAATGTCATATGAGGATCTAGTGAAATATGGATCTGAAAAGGCTGTAAAAGAAGCTGGGCGTTTGCGTGAAGAAGGAAAAGAATATATCGTTCAAGATGGCGATATCATGGAATTCCGCTTTAACGTTTAATAATATTTAATAAATAGTGTCAATTAGGTTGGAAAAAAATTCCAACCCTTTTGGCTTTCGAAAGGAAAAATAAATGACCAAATTACTTGTAGGATTGGGAAATCCAGGGGATAAATATTTTGAAACCAAGCACAACGTTGGATTTATGTTGATTGACCAACTAGCTAAAAAACAAAATGTCACCTTTACACATGACAAGATATTTCAAGCTGACCTAGCATCTTTTTTCATCAATGGAGAAAAAATTTATCTCGTCAAACCAACAACATTTATGAATGAAAGTGGAAAAGCGGTTCATGCTTTATTGACTTACTATGGTTTGGATATTGAAAATTTACTCGTTATTTACGACGACCTTGACATGGAAGTCGGGAAAATTCGTTTAAGAGCAAAGGGATCAGCAGGTGGTCATAATGGTATCAAGTCTATTATTCAACATATAGGGACTCAGGTATTTAACCGTGTTAAAATAGGTATTGGAAGACCTAAAAAAGGCATGTCAGTTGTTCATCATGTTTTAAGTAAGTTTGATCAGGATGACTATGTGGGTATTTTACAGTCAATTGACAAGGTTGACGATGCTGTAAATTATTATTTACAAGAAAAAAACTTTGAGAAAACAATGCAGAGGTATAACAGCTAAATGGTGACTTTATTAGATTTATTCTCAGAAAATGACCAGATAAAAAAATGGCATCAAAATCTGATAGATAAGAAAAGACAACTAATACTTGGTTTATCAACGTCTACCAAGGCTATTGCAATTGCAAGCAGTCTAGAAAAGGAAAATAAGATTGTGTTACTGACTTCAACTTATGGAGAAGCAGAACGAATTATCAGTGATCTTCTTTCTCTCTTAGGAGAGGAACTTGTCTATCCATTTTTGGTTGATGACTCTCCTCTGGTAGAATTTTTGATGTCTTCGCAAGAAAAAATCATTTCGCGGGTTGAGGCCTTGCGTTTTTTGAGTGATCCGTCTAAGAAAGGGATTTTAGTTTGTAATATCGCAGCGAGTAGGTTAATTTTACCCTCTCCGACTAGATTTAAAGAAAGTACTATAAAAATTGCAGTTGGCGAAGAATATGACCAACACGAGCTACTTCACCGGTTAAAGGAAATTGGATATCGAAAAGTTACTCAAGTACAGACACAAGGTGAGTTTAGTATTCGAGGAGACATTTTAGATATTTTTGAGATGTCTCAGTTAGAACCTTTCCGAATCGAGTTTTTTGGCGATGAAGTAGATGGTATTCGTACTTTTGAAGTCGAAACACAATTATCGAAAGAAAATCAGACAAACCTCACTATCTTTCCAGCTAGCGACATACTTTTGAGAGAAAAAGATTATCAACGAGGACAGTCAGCTTTAGAAAAGCAAATTTCAAAGACTCTATCACCAATTTTAAAATCATATTTGGAAGAGATTTTGTCAAGTTTTCATCAAAAACAAGTACATTCAGATAGTCGAAAGTTTTTGTCCTTATGTTACGATAAAACATGGACTGTATTTGATTATATTGAAAAAGATACACCAGTATTCTTTGATGACTATCAAAAATTGATGAATCAGTATGAATCCTTTGAAAGAGAATTAGCACAATACTTTACAGAAGATTTACAGAATGGTAAATCATTTTCTGGGATGCAGTATTTTGCAGATACAGAGCAAACCTATAAAAAACAAAGTCCAGTTACCTTTTTCTCCAATCTGCAAAAGGGCTTAGGAAATCTTAAGTTTGATCACATTTATCAATTTAATCAATACCCCATGCAAGAGTTTTTCAATCAATTTTCATTTTTAAAAGGAGAAATTGAGCGATACAAAAAAATGGACTACACTATTATTTTGCAGTCTAGCAATTCAATGGGAAGTAAGACGTTGGAGGATGTTTTAGAGGAATATCAGATCAAATTAGATTCCAGAGATAAGTCAAGTATCTGTAAAGAATCTGTAAACTTGATTGAGGGTAATCTAAGACATGGTTTTCATTTTGTAGATGAAAAAATTCTCTTGATTACTGAACATGAGATTTTTCAAAAGAAATTAAAACGTCGGTTTAGAAGACAACATGCTTCAAATGCAGAGCGATTAAAAGATTATAATGAACTTGAAAAAGGGGACTACGTTGTTCACCATATCCATGGAATTGGTCAATATTTAGGAATCGAAACAATTGAAATCAAAGGGATTCACCGTGATTATGTCAGTGTACAGTATCAAAATGGTGACCAAATCTCCATCCCAGTAGAGCAGATTCAGTTACTGTCTAAATATGTTTCAAGTGATGGGAAAGCGCCAAAACTTAATAAATTAAATGATGGTCATTTCAAAAAGGCCAAGCAAAAAGTTAAGAACCAAGTAGAGGATATAGCTGACGATTTAATCAAGCTTTATTCTGAGCGTAGTCAGTTGAAGGGGTTTGCTTTCTCAGCTGATGATGATGAGCAACATGCTTTTGATGATGCTTTCCCTTATGTTGAAACAGATGATCAACTTCGCAGTATTGAGGAAATCAAGAGAGATATGCAGGATTCTCACCCCATGGATCGACTTTTGGTTGGAGATGTTGGTTTTGGGAAGACTGAAGTAGCAATGCGTGCTGCTTTTAAGGCAGTCAATGATCACAAACAGGTGGTCGTTCTAGTTCCAACGACGGTTTTAGCGCAACAGCACTATACGAATTTTAAGGAACGATTCCAAAATTTTGCTGTTAATATTGATGTGTTGAGTCGCTTTAGAAGTAAAAAAGAGCAGGCAGAAACACTTGAAAAATTAAAGAATGGTCAAGTTGATATTTTGATTGGAACGCATCGTGTTTTGTCAAAAGATGTGGTGTTTTCTGATTTGGGCTTGATGATTATTGATGAAGAGCAGCGATTCGGGGTTAAGCATAAGGAAACTTTGAAAGAACTAAAAAAACAAGTAGATGTTCTAACCTTGACAGCAACGCCAATCCCTCGTACTCTCCACATGTCTATGCTGGGAATTCGAGATTTGTCTGTTATTGAAACTCCTCCAACCAATCGCTATCCTGTTCAAACCTATGTATTAGAGAAGAATGATAGTGTCATTCGTGATGCTGTCTTGCGTGAAATGGAGCGTGGAGGTCAACTTTACTATCTTTACAATAAAGTTGACACGATTGACCAGAAGGTTTCAGAATTACAGGAGTTGGTTCCAGAGGCTTCGATTGGGTATGTTCATGGACAAATGAGTGAAATTCAGTTGGAAAATACTCTACTTGATTTCATTGAAGGTCAGTATGATATTTTGGTGACGACTACTATTATTGAGACAGGGGTAGACATTCCAAATGCCAATACCTTATTTATTGAAAATGCAGACCATATGGGCTTGTCAACCTTGTATCAATTAAGAGGAAGAGTCGGTCGTAGTAATCGTATTGCTTATGCTTATCTCATGTATCGTCCAGAAAAATCAATTAGTGAAGTTTCTGAGAAGAGATTAGAAGCGATTAAGGGATTTACAGAATTAGGCTCAGGATTTAAGATTGCTATGCGAGATCTTTCGATTCGGGGAGCAGGAAATCTCCTAGGAAAATCGCAGTCTGGTTTCATTGATTCTGTTGGTTTTGAATTGTATTCACAGTTATTAGAGGAAGCTATTGCTAAACGGAACGGTAATGGGAATAAAAGAACCAAAGGAAATGCTGAGTTGATTTTACAAATTGATGCTTATCTTCCTGATACTTATATTTCTGACCAACGACATAAGATTGAAATTTACAAGAAAATTCGTCAAATTGACAATCGTGTCAACTATGAAGAACTACAAGAAGAATTGATGGATCGATTTGGAGAATACCCAGATGTAGTAGCCTACCTTTTAGAGATTGGTTTGGTTAAGTCATATTTGGACAAGGTCTTTGTAGAACGTGTGGAAAGAAAAGATAACAAGATTACAGTTCAATTTGAAAAAGTCACTCAACGACTATTCTTGGCTCAAGATTATTTTAAAGCCTTATCTGCAACGAACTTAAAAGCAGCTATAGCTGAGAATAAGGGATTAATGGAAGTTGTATTTGATGTCCGAAACAAGAAGGATTATGAAATTTTAGAAGGTTTGCTGATTTTTGGAGAAAGTTTATTAGAGATAAAAGAATCAAAGGAAGCAAATCCCATTTAACATTTTTCTTCTATAAAAAGGATAAAAATGGTACAATAATAATTTGAGGTAATAAAAATGAGATTAGACAAGTATTTAAAAGTATCACGAATTATTAAGCGCCGTACAGTCGCAAAAGAAGTAGCAGATAAAGGTAGAATCAAGGTAAATGGAATTTTGGCCAAAAGTTCAACGGATTTGAAAGTTGATGACCAAGTTGAAATTCGCTTTGGAAATAAGTTGTTGCTTGTTAAAGTACTAGAAATGAAAGATAGTACAAAAAAAGAAGATGCAGCAGGCATGTATGAAATTCTCAGTGAAACACGGGTAGAAGAAAATGTCTAAAAATATTGTACAGATGAATAATTCTTTTATTCAAAATGAACATCAACGTCGTCGTTACCTGATGAAGGAGAGACAAAAACGAAATCGTTTTATGGGTTGGGTCCTTATTTTGATGATCTTGTTGTTTATTTTACCAACTTATAACTTGGCCCAAAGCTATGATCAGTTACTGCAACGACGTCAGCAATTAACAGAGTTGAAAGAGCAGTACCAAACTCTTAGTGATGAAAAGGATAAGGAATCCGCCTTTGCTGCAAAGTTGAAAGATGAAGACTATGTAGCAAAGTATGCACGCGCCAAGTACTATTACTCAAAGAAACGAGAAGCAATTTACACAATTCCTGATTTGCTTCCGAGGTAATGTCATGGAAAATTTATTGGAAGTTGTTGAGCAATTTCTAAGTTTATCAGATGAAAAATTAGAGGAATTGGCAACTAAAAACCATTTATTACGATTACAAGAAGAAAGGGAAGAGAAGAATGCGTAAGTTCTTAGTAGTTTTATTGCTACCTGCTTTTATCATAACCTCAAGAGTAGTTAGCACAGAAAAACAGCTTCCTTACTCTTCACAAGAAATTTATTATCTAACCGAGTCTGATTATGGATTCTACTATAAAGAAACTCTGGAATCCCCAATGGTATATGGAGAAACAGCTGTCTATGCTAATGAGGATCTTGTCAAGGAGTCTGGTAAATTGACTCCTGGAACCACCTTTAAAATAGTAGAATGGCGTTTGAATAGACAAGGTGTTCCTGTTTTTAAATTAGATAATCACCAGTTTATCCTTGCAGATAAGCGGTTGGTCTATGATCAAAGTCAAGTTCAAACTCAAAATAGACAAGTATGGTTGGAGCAGGGGTTTGTTATCTATAACAGTCCCTATGATGCGAAAGAAATTTCTTCAACCCTCTCTCCCTATCAACGCGTAACGGTGGATAGAGCTCTCTTTGCTGAGGGACAAGAATTTCTTCATATCAATCAAGTTGGGTGGGTATCAAAAGAGTTCACCTCAGAAGAAGACAATCGCATCCAGAAGGTTCAAGAAGTTTTATCAAACAACTATCAGAATGAAAATTATTCTATTTATGTTAAACAACTGAGTACAGCTAAAGAGGCTGGGGTGAATGAAGACAGCAAACTTTATGCAGCTAGCATCTTGAAACTAGCCTACCTTTATTACGCTCAAGATAAGATAAATCAAGGGGAATATACGCTAGACAGTAGCTTCAAGTATATCCCAGAAGTAAATAGTTTCCCTGGGTCCTATAAACCAGAAGGTAGTGGTAGCTTACCTAAAAAAGAAGATAACAAAGAATACAGTCTTCAACAGTTAATTACCAAGGTAACAAAAGAGTCTGATAATGTTGCTCATAATATTTTAGGTTATTACGTGACCAATCAATCTGACGGGGCTTTTAAAGAAAAAATGTCCACCATTATGGGCGAAGATTGGGATGTGAATGATAAACTGACTTCTTCAAAAATGGCTGGAAAAGTCATGGAAGCTATTTATAATCAGAATGGTTTTGTCCTAGAGTCTCTAGGTAAGACTGATTTTGACAACCAAAGAATCGCAAAAGGTGTTTCGGTTAAGGTAGCTCATAAAATTGGAGATGCCGATGAGTTTAAACATGACACTGCCATTGTTTATACGGATTCTCCTTTCGTTCTTTCCATTTTCACCAAAAATTCTGATTATGATACTATTGCTAAGATAGCTAAGGATGTCTATGAGGTTCTAAAATGAGGGACCAGGATTTTTTAAATCATTTTCTCCGAAAAGAGTATTTCAAAAAACATTCTAAAGTCGTATTAGCTTTGTCTGGCGGACTGGACTCAATGTTTTTATTCCAGCTATTGTCTACTTATCAAAATGAGTTAGAAATTGAGTTGATTTTAGCACATGTCAATCACAAGCAGAGAAGGGAATCTGACTGGGAGGAAAATGAACTAAGGAAGTTAGCTGATGCAGCTGAACTTCCTATTTATATCACAAGCTTCTTAGGAGACTTTTCAGAAGCGCGTGCTCGAGAGTTTCGTTATGATTTTTTTAGGAAAATCATGAAAGAGATTGGAGCGACTGCCTTGGTTACTGCCCACCATGCAGATGATCAAGTTGAAACGATTTTGATGCGCTTGATTCGAGGAAGTCGGCTCCGTTATTTAACAGGAATAAAAGAAAGACAAGTAGTTGATGGAATTGAAATCATTCGTCCCTTGTTGCATTTTCATAAAAAGGATTTTCCACCAATTGTTCATTTTGAAGATCAAACAAATCAGGAAAATACCTATTTTCGCAATCGCATTCGAAATAGGTATTTACCAGAGCTTGAAAAAGAAAATCCTCGTCTTAAATCCGCCCTTTTAGATTTAGGAAGGGAAATTTCAGATTACCAAGCAACAATAACGGAGCTTTCGAAACAAATTGATGTGGAAGATTTGAATGAGCTATTTTCATACTCTCAACAAACTCAAGGAATCTTGCTCCAAAACTATCTTAATCAATTTCCAGACTTAAATCTGACGAAGGCTCAGTTTGATGAAGTTCGACAGATTTTAACAACGAAAAGCCAGTATCGTCATTCTCTTAAAAATGGCTACGAATTGATAAAAGAGTATCAGAATTTTCGAGTTTGTAAAATCAGTCCTCAGGCCGATGAAAAGGAAGATGAACTTGTGTTACACTATCAAAATCAAGTTCGATATAAGGGCTATTTATTTTCCTTTGGCATCCCTATTGAAGGGGATTTTGTTCAAAAAGTAACGGTTTCACGGGAAACATCTGTACATATTAGATGTCGAAAACCTGGCGATGTTATTATCCTGAATGGTCATCGAAAGAAACTGAGACGCTTATTTATAGATTTAAAAATCCCTATTGAAAAACGAAAAACAACCCCTATTATTGAGCAATTTGGAGAAATTGTCTCAATTTCAGGAATTGCGACCAGTGATTTGAGTAAAAACACGAAAAATGATATAATGAACACTGTGATTTATATAGAAAGAATAGATAGGTAAAAAGATGTTAGAACACGATATTAAAAAAATCCTCGTTTCACATGATGAAATTACAGAAGCAGCTAAAAAGCTAGGTGCGCAACTAACAAAAGAATATGAGGGGAAAAATCCAATTCTTATTGGAATTCTGAAAGGATCGATTCCTTTTATGGCTGAATTGGTCAAACATATTGATACGCATATCGAGATGGACTTCATGATGGTATCTAGTTACCATGGTGGAACAGCAAGTAGTGGTGTCATCAATATCAAGCAAGACGTGACTCAAGATATCAAAGGAAGACATGTTTTATTTGTAGAGGATATCATTGATACGGGTCAAACTTTGAAGAGTTTGAGAGATATGTTTATTGCAAGAGAAGTAGCTTCTGTTAAAATCGCGACTTTGTTAGACAAACCAGAGGGACGTGTTGTTGAAATTGAAGCGGATTACACTTGCTTTACTATTCCAAATGAGTTTGTAGTAGGTTATGGTTTGGACTATAAAGAAAATTATCGTAACCTTCCTTATGTCGGAGTATTGAAAGAAGAAGTTTATTCAAATTAGAAAGATTTATCTTTAATGAAAAAACAAAATAATGGTTTAGTTAGAAATCCATTTCTATACTTGTTAATTATCTTCTTCCTAGTGACAGGATTCCAGTATTTTTACTCTGGAAATACTGCTGGACGAAGCGAAAAAATTAACTATACAGAACTGGTAAAAGAAATTACTGCAGACAATGTAAAAGAATTAACCTATCAGCCAAATGGTAGCATCATTGAAGTGTCTGGTGTTTATAAAAATCCTAAGACTAGTAAAGAAGAAACGGGAATTCAATTTTTCACTCCTACAGCTACAACAGTAGAAAGATTCTCAAGTACTATTCTTCCGTCTGATTCAACAGTTTCAGAATTGCAAAAACTTGCTTCTGAACATCAGGCAGAAGTAACAGTCAAACATGAGAGTTCAAGCGGTATGTGGATCAATATCCTTGTCTCTGTTGTGCCATTTGCTATTCTTTTCTTCTTCTTATTCTCTATGATGGGAAATATGGGAGGAAATAGTGGCCGAAATCCAATGAGTTTTGGACGTAGCAAGGCCAAAGCTGCTAACAAAGAAGATATCAAGGTACGATTTTCAGATGTTGCAGGTGCCGAGGAAGAAAAACAAGAATTAGTTGAAGTTGTTGAATTCCTAAAAGATCCAAAACGATTTACCAAACTTGGTGCGCGTATTCCTGCGGGTGTTCTTTTAGAGGGACCTCCGGGAACAGGTAAGACCTTACTTGCTAAGGCGGTTGCTGGAGAAGCAGGAGTTCCATTCTTTAGCATCTCAGGATCGGACTTTGTAGAAATGTTTGTCGGAGTTGGGGCTAGCCGAGTTCGTTCACTTTTTGAGGATGCAAAAAAAGCAGCGCCAGCCATCATCTTTATCGATGAAATTGATGCCGTTGGTCGCCAACGTGGTGTCGGTCTTGGTGGAGGTAATGATGAACGTGAACAAACCTTGAACCAACTCTTGATTGAGATGGATGGTTTTGAGGGAAATGAAGGAATTATTGTTATCGCTGCGACGAACCGTTCAGATGTTCTAGATCCAGCTCTTCTCCGTCCAGGACGTTTTGATAGAAAAGTCTTAGTTGGTCGCCCTGATGTTAAAGGTCGTGAAGCAATCTTGAAAGTTCACGCTAAAAATAAACCTCTGGCAGACGATGTGGATTTGAAACTAGTTGCCCAACAAACTCCAGGTTTTGTGGGAGCTGACTTGGAAAATGTTCTAAATGAGGCAGCCTTGGTTGCAGCCCGTCGCAACAAGTCAGTCATTGATGCTTCAGATATTGATGAGGCAGAAGACAGAGTGATTGCTGGACCATCTAAGAAGGATAAAACAGTATCACAAAGAGAACGGGAATTGGTTGCTTATCATGAGGCTGGACATACTATTGTTGGTTTAGTCTTGTCAAATGCCCGTGTTGTTCATAAAGTTACCATTGTACCACGTGGACGTGCAGGTGGTTACATGATTGCGCTTCCGAAAGAGGATCAAATGCTTCTATCTAAGGAAGACATGAAAGAACAATTAGCAGGTTTGATGGGTGGTCGTGTAGCTGAAGAGATTATCTTTAATGTCCAAACGACAGGAGCTTCAAATGACTTTGAACAAGCTACACAGATGGCGCGTGCAATGGTCACTGAATACGGTATGAGTGAAAAACTTGGCCCAGTTCAATACGAAGGTAATCATGCTATGTTTGGTGCACAAAGTCCTCAAAAATCAATTTCAGAACAAACAGCCTATGAGATTGACGAGGAAGTTCGTTCATTATTAAATGAGGCACGAAACAAAGCAGCTGAAATCATCCAATCAAATCGTGAAACTCATAAGTTGATTGCAGAAGCATTGTTGAAATACGAAACATTAGATAGTACACAGATTAAATCTCTTTACGAAACAGGGAAAATGCCTGAGACAGTAGAAGAGGAATCCCATGCACTATCTTATGATGAAGTAAAATCAAAAATGAGTGAAGAAAAATAAATTTAGAGAGGTTCAACCTCTCTTTTATGTTCTAATGTGATGGCTACCGAGCGGATGCCTTGATAGTTGAC
>NZ_KV821987.1:64835-89850 GCF_001815805.1 Streptococcus sp. HMSC072D05 | reverse complement strand
GTTGGACCAGATTTGGTCATCCACCACACCTGATGGCTTTTGAGTTGCTAGGATCAAGTGGACACCGAGGGAACGTCCGACACGCGCGATAGATACCAACTCCTTGATAAAGTCGGGCTGGTTGACCTTGAGCTCTGCGAACTCATCTGAGATAAGGAAGAGATGAGGGAGCGGTTCTGTCGCTTCTCCGTTTTTAAACTTCTTCTGGTATTGATTGATATGGTTGACTTCGAACTCTCCAAAGAGTCGTTCACGACGATGGATCTCCGCATTGATCGAAGCCAAGGCCCGCATAGATTGGGCACCATCCAAGTTGGTAATCGTCCCCAAGAGATGGGGAAGGTTTTTAAAGAGATTGGCCATCCCACCACCCTTATAGTCAATCAGCAAGAAAGCCACATCATGAGGGTGGAAGTTAACAGCGAGGGATAAGATATAGGATTGGATGGTTTCTGACTTCCCTGAACCAGTCGTCCCTGCGATCAAACCATGTGGTCCATGGGCTTTTTCATGCAGATTGAGCTGAACAAGGTCATCCTGACCACGCAGACCAATCGGCACAGCCAAACTCTTGTAAGGTGCGTTCTTTTTCCAACGGCTCGATACCTGCAAATCCTCAAAGGTTTCCGCCCCATACATTTCCATAAAGGTCACAGAATCTGGGATCGAACTCTTCAGGTTTTGGAGGTGATTGAGCGGTGCCAAGGTACGGGCGATCCGCTCCTTATCATAATCTGCTGGGAAATGGTCCAAACGGAAGTCCGTCTCTTTCAAAACTCCTTCTTCCATGACCAGTTGGCCCGTATTGCGGTCCTTAATATTGATCACTGTTTGGATGTTCTCAGACAAGGAACTCATGACATCCTCTACAAAGATGAGAGAACAGCCTAATTCCGTTGGATCTTCGGTAAAGAACTCCATGATGATATGATCCAAAATCAGCTTCTCATCGGTCACTAAAACCACGTAATGAGGATGGAAGAGGGTGCTCTCCTTGTGGGATGCTTCTTCCTTTTGACTACGACGTAGTTTCAAGATCTGGTTCAAACTATTGAGAACTTGGTCCCGTGTTCGTTGATTGTAGACAAAACCGCGGACATTGAGTTCTTGCAGTTTGGCATGAGGAAGCCAACGCATCCAAGACCATTGCTCTTTTTCCTCTTCAGGTAAGATCGTAATAAACTGCACATCATGATAAGAATGGAAAGTCGCTAGCTGCATCACCAAAAGCTGCAGTTGCTCTAGGACGAGATTTCTAGGTCCAATATAACCCACCGGTCCATGGCTGAGGTTTGCCGGGATTGGCATATCTGGGATTTTTTTGTGACGACTATAGAGAGCGTAACCCTCTTCTTCTAGAGCATCCTTCTTACCGCTACGCTCCTGTTGACCGTATTTCAAGTCATAGCTAGTCGGCATTTTCCCGAGTCCCAAACGATAGTATAAAAAGTCAAAATGCAAGGGAGTCTTTTCATAAATCCGGTGATTGTAACTCTCAACCAAGTCCGTCAATTCTAAAATCGTTGGAAAATGATAGTGCATCCCTTCTTTTTGTTCTCGCTCCAGACGAGTCAATTCCTTGACCTTATCTTTCAGGTAAAGGCGATAGAGATCGACCCGTTCCTTCTTATCAGCCTTGTACTTTTTACGATTTTTGATAAAACCACGGATAGAAAAAATCATTGTGGTTATGGACATCCCTACTGTCGCAAGAATATAGATCCCTCGAGGTTGAATCAAGGTGATCAAGACAGTTACCCCGACCATCATTAAAGGAGGAACGATCAGCTTTAACAGTTCATCGCTCGGCTTAACCGGCTCCTGGCCTGGGGGATTGATCAAGATTTTATCTTCGCTACCACGATAGATGATCCGTGGAGAACGATGATAATCTGGATAATCTTCATAAAAACCATATCGAGATGGTTCTCTCAGAGTCAGTTGTGGCCCAACTTGGGCAGGACCCTGAACCCATACTTCATCAGGATAGAACTTGATCGTCACCGCCCCTAGACTCAACTCATCTCCAAAACCAATCAATTGCTGGTCCATTTGTTCCAGATGATTGTTTCGATAAAATGCGCCTTTTAGTCGAGTTAGCTTCCATTGATTTTGGGATTTTTGGAGTAAGAGTTCAACATCTCCATCTAGTGTGATCAATGCACCTTTTTGAGAGCCAATCTGAAACTCTGATAAATCCAAAAGGTCATAAACCCTTGGCTCCCCTTCTCGGAGATAAAAGACGACCTCACCCAAACGCAGACCATCTTTCAAGAGTCCCACTTCATCGTCGTACTGATAAAAGACCTCGTCACCATCGACCTTGAGCTGAATCGGTCTTTCCTGTTGAGAAAGGTAGACTTGGGCCTTTTCAGTCGCCCCGACCAAGACCGTCTTATCTGCACTCAGTTCTACTTCATAACGCAGACTTTGGCTGTAGAAAATGATTTGTTTTTTCATAATTTCTCTCCTTGGTCTACTTTAATTGCTAGAGGAGCTACTTGGAACAGGTTTCTTCTCAGATGACGGTTTGGTTTCAGAAGCCTTGTCTTGAGGGTTAGGAGTTGTAGAAGCATTGGAGCTTGATTCACTCGTTAGTAGCTCACTTCGACTATCCCAGTATTTCTTATACTCGCTTTCCAAAGTATTCAACTTACTTTCACGGTCTTTCCCTGACAAGTTGCCATCTTCTCGAACCTGCTTGATTTCCTGAGTCAAAGCATAGAGAATCAAGTCACTGTCGTTAATCCGTTTGGCAATATCAAGAGCCTCTTCAAAGCGATTGCGCCCAACCTGGATCCAGTAAGTCAAATAAAGCTCATCTGACTTGAGTGTTACGTTGTTCAAGATGACTTTCTTTTGTTCAGAAGAAAATTCCAACCCCTGAATATAAGAGTAAGCCAACTCATACTTTTGCGTATTCGGCAAGCTAGCTGGATCAATTCTCTCTAATTCTGTAATAACACCACTATAATCAACTTTAATAAAGGCAGTATCTGCCTGCAACATCTTTTCTTTGAAAGGATTTTGCACAAAAATCAGATAGATCAGTGGAACGATCAACAAGACAACGCTGGCTGTTAACCAAATCGTTGCCAGTTTAAAGACACGATGGCGTCTACTTGGAACCAAGACCAAATCTGCCCGTTCTTTCGCAGCCTTCTCCGTGTAGTACTTCTCCAAAACAGCTACTGCAGCCTCTATATCATCTGCCTGACATAGGTCATTTAAGAAGTCGGGCAAGGTCTCTAATTCCAAGGAACCATTATAAAGATCCATGAAATCCAAATCGCTAAATAGTGTTACTGTAAAACATTTAGCCTGGCGTAAAAAATCTTCTGAGGATATGGATTGAGGAACCATCAGACCAGGAATTCCACGATAAGCAATCTTAGCCTGAGCATCCTTGGTAATAAAGAGATTTACTGGGTGCAAAAGGAAAGTCACAGGTAACTCCAAGGCGCCCTCTAGACGAAAAACGTTTAGGGCCAAACGGATTCTTTCCGAAATGGTACGTTCCTTTATTTCCTCATAAGTCAGTCCATGAGCTTCGACTTGATAGGAGAAGGTGACACTATCCTCATCAGACACCATCGATTGCTCCAAAAAGAATGGATGATGCAAATCCAATAGTAAGAGTTCCCGTAAATCTTGACTCGCAACATCTGAACGTTTGAGTTTTAATTCCCAGTTTGTTTCATTTTTTTCATAGACAAACGACTGTCCACCAAATTCAAATTTTTCTTCAGCCACCTATATCTCCTCAATTTCTACTAAATCTCCTGTCGTCATAGGATAATCAGACAGATGTTTCCCTTCATCAATCAACAAACCTTTATTGACAATTCTTAATTGATATTTTTTTCGCTTGATACCTGGATTAAAAATCGTATCCACTTCTCGCACCAGCCGGCGCACTTCAATTCGCCGTGGAATGCGAATATCCACATCTCTTTCTCTCAAACGTAGGGTAATATTGATATGTTGCTCCACCTTTTTTCACGCCTCCTATGTTTGGTTTATCCTTTTCTAAGTTATTTAGACAGACTAGTTGTAAAATTAGTCCATCCCTTCTACCATCACACGATAACTCATTACTGCCGTTGCTCCAAAAAGCAAGAAAATCAACACCACATAGAATATCTCTGGAAGAAATTCATTCAGACCACCTTTTTCTACATGGCCTATATTTGTTTGAAATTTAATTGTTTTTTGAGCATTGGGCTGAAACAACTGTTCTTCAGAAGATTTTTTCACTGGTCTCTGTATAGCAGAAAACAGTTGGCCCCTTTCTGTGATCAACTGTTCCTCTTGATGCTGTTGCATGTCCTGCAACCTCTTTTGAGTCGCTTCATTAAAAAGCTCCTTGATTTGTTCAGACTGTAGACCAAATTTCAATCCCTCTTTCTTTTCAAGTCGGGAATCATCAATCTGCAGACTGTTATCCTTCAAATCATCTGCAGCAGCCCCAGAGACTGCTGCACATGTTACTAAGGTAAGAAGGAAAAGAATGATTTTCTTCATATTTCTAATTTCTATTCTTTCTCAGCTTGGCTTGCTTGAAACCACAAACTACTTTCCCTGATAAAAACATTTATAACAAGTAAAACAGCTATGACAACAATCGTTGCAACAAAAGCGATAATTGCTGCTGGATGTCCATCAAAGTATCCTGAGAGCAAACCTTCTAATATCGATAACGCATTGAGGTTTTTGATAAAGGCTGGGAAACCAGTTAAACTTGCTGTTGTCCCAATAGCATTTGATAGGTAGACAAAGCTAATCATCATAAAGAAGGAGAGTCCCATACCAATCACTCGGAAATGTTTAAGCAATAGATATTGTCCTTGAATCAGTACAAATGCGGCTAAAACAATTAATAGAACCCAAGATGGTTGATACTCACGACCAACCTGTAGCTGAACACTTGATACAACACCAACTACCAATCCGACAACGAGACTTAAAGCAGATAGGATGGTTACCGTCATCAAGTCTGTATCATGTAACTTATCAAGTTTGAACTTATCTTTGACTTTGCGAATAACGTTTTGAGTTGCAAACAGATAGGCTGTAAAGAGGCTAACAATCTCCAATAGTAAAATCCATGTAAATGGACGGTAAACATTGACAGTAGCTTTTACTGAAGTAGCATTTTGGGTAACAGGATTGGATAAGAAGTTCAACAATACTTCGTTTGGTACCCCATTTTGATAGGCATTATTCAGAACCTTCACAAAGGATTCTACAAAGTTTCCATTATTAGTCAATTCTTCGTTAAACTGCGTCATCAAGGAGTCAGCATCTTGTGACAACTTTTCAGTACTTGTTTGAGCGTTTGACAATTCACGATTGAAATTACCTAAAGTCTCATTCACAGACTCTGCAGCTTTGACATTACTTTGAGAAGATTCCTTCACACCCGTAGTTTCTGACAAGAGAGCTGCATAATCCGAATTTAGGGTGGCCAATTGTTTATCAGTCTCTTCAAAAGCAGAATTGCTCCCCCCTTGCTTCTCAACCAAATCCTTTAGCTTCCCTTCCAACTGCTCGTACAACTCTAACTGTTTCTTGATTTTTGTATCCAATTCTTGGTTGGTAGCCAAAACATCCTTCACATTTTTTTCTAGAACAGGCTTGAGAGTAGTCAGTTCTGACAAGGCTTTATCTACTTTCTCTTTAGCACCCTCTTTATCTGTATCGCTAGCAGGTGCAGTCAGGCTGTCTTCATACTTCTTCAGATTTGAATCAATCGCTTCAAACCAAATATCTGACAATGCTTTAGACACATTACTATTTTTTAACTCTTTGACAGTATTATATGCTTGTGTGAGTGCTTGTACCTTTTGGTAGTCAGAAGCTATTTTCTGAACCTTTTGTCCATAAGACACTGCTGCTTGCTGAACACGTAACACATCTACTGGAGCACTAGCTGCTTGGACATCATTCAAGGAAATATCAACAGTCTTTGGCTCCGCTTTTGGAGTTGGACTTGGAGCCCCAGTTGAACTTGTAGTTGGAGTCGGAGCTGCCTCTGCAACACTATAGGCTACTTTGAAAGTTCCACCCGTCTTCAAATCAATTTCTTGACCAAACTCAACTGGTGTGCCATCATAAGTGACCGAATGAACCGTCACTCCTGTTCCAGCCTTCCATGATACCTTAGCCTTTGTTCCTGTTCGTCCAACAGCACTCGTACTCGAGATTGCCAGATCTTCCAAATTCTTCAAATCAGTCGAATTGATTTCGTCACTAGGCTCTTTGATTGTTTTTAATTCAGTATAGTTTACAGAAGGAATTGTGATTGGTGTCATACCAAAACCACTAAATTCTTTTCCACTAAAGTCTTCTTTGGGTAGTTCTGAGATTGCAGAAGCCAGCTGCGTTTTTAGAGATTCCTCAACCTTCTCTAGGTCCTTATTTGCAGCTTTATCCAAAAATTGACCGAGAGTGATATTATTCTTCTCACTTGTCTCATAATAAGCAGCTAATTTTTCATCGACAAAGTTACGAATATCCTTTTTATGATTCTCAAACTTGGTTCTTTCATCTGTTAGATTGGTCTCTAAAGTAGCAATCTCTTTGCTGATATTATCTGCTACTTTTTTATAGTGAGCCTCAACTTCTGGTGACGTTCCATCAGTGGATGCTGGTGTTCCATCTATATTAGAAGTCAGAATACGTTGAGCTTTAATTAATTCCTTATAAGTTTCAATTTGTCCCTTAACGTCTTCCCAACTCTGAGAAATGAGCCCAGTGATAACATCCGCATGATTTTTCTTCTCAGTGACCCTATCCTGAAGCAGAGTGTCAAGCTTTTTACCATAGGCAATCTGTGAAACGTCATAACGACCAAAAATCTGAGAATAACTATCCAAACCTGTCTTTAAAGCACTGTTGGCGTCAACAGAGGAACTAGACATACTATAGAGAGTTGGGAAAAGATTTTTAGAGTTGATAGCTGTATTATATAAATTCGTACGATAGTTTCCGATATTGGTCGCTTGTATCTGTGAGCTAGCTTGGACATTCTTTTGTGCTGTATAAAGGTTGTTCAAAATACTAGCCATATACATATCGACTAACTGACCATTCAAATCAGCAACAATATCTTTCGCTAGTTTATTTGCATCATTTTCTACTTGCAAATTTCCTTGCGCATTCACCTTATAATTGATGGTTGTCTTGTCAACATTGATGCTGTTAATATCGAGTATTTTTTCAGAAAAGTCACTAGGAATTGTTAAAACGAGTTGGTATTTCCCACTTTCTAACCCAGAATCAGCTGCTCCACGAGGGACAACAGACCAGTTTTGTGAATTATCACGCTCGATATTTTTTACATAACTAGCACCTAGATTGTATTCTTTTGTATCTACGTAGACAGGCTTATCTTCATTTACGATAGCTACATTTAATTTTGTCTGCTGATTAGCCTTTGCATTATTTTCATTGCTAATCGTTGTATTTTTTTGAACAGATAGATTCAAAAAAATAATCAATGCAAGCAATCCTAATGCCAGCAGACTACTTCCTATATATTTAAAAATTCTATTCTTCTTCATATTACTTTAAATCTTCTCCGTCATAAAAAATAGGAAGGCTCTCGCCCTCCTAAAGCCACTTATATAACAAATTAAATTTGTGATGCAAGATCTTGGTCGTTTTGTTCAACAATTTCAGCAACCTTGTTCAATTGAGCATTGATTTCATCAAGCAAAGTTGCAAACTCCTCAATTTTTGGAGACAATTCTGTGAATTGGCGATCAAAGCTCTCAAAAGCAGCACCTTTCCAGTTGTCTCGGATAGTATTTTGCTCTTGAGTTAATGTACGAAGTACTTGTCTTACTTCCTCAGAACCTTGAGTGTACTTTTGAGCAGAGGTGCGCAATTCTTCTGTTGTTAATTGAATTAAAGCCATGTGAAACTCCTTTATATTAATTTATGCCCTCATTATATCAATAATTTGCCTCAATTGCAAGTTTAAAATTCATTTTTTATTCTATTTATAAAAAATAAGAGCTGTTTCCATCTAAAAACTAGTAAGAAGGATTAAATTATCTACTTTTCTTGTATAATTACTTCTTTTTTTTATTTATAATAACAAAGTATAACAAACTCATATCATCCTTCTTTTATAAGGTATATTTGTTAAACGTTCTTTTCTTCTAACTTTCTATGAAAGTTTTTATTCTCTTGATGGCGAGCTTCCAACACATTCTCTATGCGACTCTTGTAAAGTTGATGATAGTTATCTAAATTGTTCTCTATCTCAAAGATATATGGTTGAATTTCAGCAAAACTACTGTCTCTGCATGCATAGGAAAGCGCCTCTAGGAGATTATCCGTCTCCCTACTAAACTTGTGGAAATCATCATCCAAATCCATCTCCAAACGCTCTAAGTTTCGTATTTTACGATTATGCTCATCCTCTAGTTTCTGAAGTTGCTTTTTATCCATCACAAGTTTTCTCCTAGTTCTTGATCGGACTTTGTAAAGCAGGGGTTTGCATGGTCTGGGTCAAGTAAGTTTCGGCAGCATCAGCGGCCTTGCCCTCAAATCCACCCTTAATATTGTTTACATAAGTCTTAGAAGCGTACTCTTGCATATCTGAAGCTGCTTCTTGCAACTTTTTAGCTAACTCCACTCCTTTAGCAAGGATTGACAGTTCTTTTGCAGTTACTAAGGCCCTGACTGCTTGGCGTTCTTGTTCCTTCATTCTTTCTTTGAAGCCTCTGTCGAGTTGCTCTCTTGTAATTAAAGTATCCTCATCCGTTAAGACTAACATTTTTTTCCCTCCATGTTTGTTTTACATCCGCCAATAGATTGTTAAAATCTTCAGCACTATTTGTATCTATGGTTTCAAAGGAACCACTAGCTTTAACCAAGCTCTCCCCTAGTTGCTCGATTTGTGTCAGGAAGGATGTTGCTGCTGTCTTCGTGTCACTTGCAACGCCTTCATCCCAAAAGCTTGTTGTGTCAAAACCAGAAAGTAGATTTGTAACTTCTGAACTTGACAAATATCCAACCATGTCAAAGGCTGTCTGTCTTGTTTCTTTTATCATGTTTTGAATATCTTCCTTAGCATCTGAAAGTAAGGTTTTCACAGATTTAACTTTGTCTTCCATGTCAAAATTTGCCAACTGGGCTGCTGTCTGAAGCAACTGAGCTCGAACCAAAATCCTCTTTTCTCCTGTAAGATTGCCATTTCTCAGTTGTTCCTGATAACGAGGAATAGCTTCTCTATCCCATTTTATCGATTCTTTACGAGCTTCTTCGACGATCTTGCTATATTCAGTTGTAAAATTCTCGTAAACTGAATAACCAATAGCTGCCTTTATTTTAAACTCACCTCTCATAATGGAATTTAAAACATTTGAGGCTACATTTTCATCGACTCCTAAAGCCCGGAGGGAATCCAAGGTTGTCGCTATCAGTCGAGCCAGCTTTTCACCTGCCCTGAGCAATTCTGGGTGAAAATCCTCTGAAGCAGTCAATAAATTTCCCTTCCCATCCGATTGGAAAACACCAAAGTCATGGGAACTTTCCGGATCAGTAATCTGGGTATAATGCAAGGGGACGAGGACATTGACTTTACCGACGGGTTTCTTAAGAGGTTCATCGGAGTCCCCCGGTAATTTGGTGATGGTATGCTCACGATTGAGCATCCCCACGACATCAAATGGATTGACATAGTACTCGATTTTTTCGCTGATCTTTTTGATTTTCTCATCACTGAGTCCCATTTTCTTTAAACTCTTTGTCGTGTCCGGGCCGTCAAAGAGGACCACTTTGCCGATTTTCTCCAGTTCTTCATCACTGAGGCCAGCTACCCCTTGCGCAGAGACAATGGTTCCTAAGGAGTGACCTGTGATGTCCATCGTAGCTTGCGGAGCTTTTTCAGTCATCTCTGCAATCTTCGTTTTCATTCCTACTGTCGCTAACTTGGCTTGCGGCGTATGGATATGATTGAGAGCGAACTTAGCATCGTTGTCAACCCAGTCGTTCCAATTTTCTTTACTGATGGCATCACTTCCGCGGATAGCCATATAGGTTTTCTTGGTATCATTAGTCAAGGTTGGCGTATCCGTTAAGTAGTAGGCACTGAAACCAGCTTCATCATCAGTTAACAATCCTTTTTGATAACGTTTGTGATGAACATCCTGCCTCATCCCATTCGCATCAGGAACTGGTATCGATGTGACTTTATAAGTATCTCGCAACTCAGGATCTGGTTGCAAGTAGACTCTACCATTATGAGGAAGGTTCTTACCTCCGGGTGTGATTTCACCGTCAAAAACTATATCTTCAGAAAAGTTAAAATCTTGAAAAGTTTTTGAATTATTTAAAGGCGGAAAATTATTAGGGCGATTAGCATATGCCGACTGCGCCAAATCTGCATAAAAATTATCAAAATTTTTTAAATTGCTATTACTCATATATAAACCATCCACCATCTCGTAAAATTCTTATGGGTTGCATTTCAGAAATCCTCTCAAGGTTAGGCAAGGAGTACCTGTTATTATCCAAAGGAAATCCAAGAGTAAAACTGCTTTCCTTTATATTGTTTATACGCCCTTTAAATGTTAGCATATAACCGCCTCCTTGAGGAGTTCCATTTCCTATCTGACCAACTTCCATACTATCCCAATCAAACTGGACACTTTCGACTTTAGGATTTCTAGACTTTATGAAGTTCGCCATCTCCTCTTCATGCTCCTTCAGATATGCCAACTGCTTGGCTCGCGGACTAAGAAATACTCCTCCAAATAGATTTGTTTCCTGTGCCATCCATGCGCCTCCTCCAAATACTACAAGGGCTAAAACTAGACAAAGTAAAGTACGCTTTTTCATCTCTTTCCTCCTATGTCGCGGAATCTAAGTTTATTATATCATGAATGTAAAAAAATACTTTTGGCAAGTATTGTAAGTCAATAGGGAATGAGTGATGATAAATTTGAGTAAAAATTATCAAAGTTTTTTAAATTACTGTTAGTCAAAAATCCTTCCTCCCATTCGTAAATAATTGGCTAAAGCCATTGAATTAGGAATAATTTTGTCATTCTCAATATCAAAAGTAACATTCCAAGAGGAGGACTCAATATGATTAAAACCACCATATACATTTACAATTTCTCCGCCTCCTTGAGGGGTCCCATTCCCAACTTTTTCCCATTTAGTTTCATCCCAAGCAATCTGAACAGATTCAATCTTTGAATTTTTAGACTTTACAAATTTTACAATTTCTTCTTCATGCTCCTTCAGATAAGCTAACTGCTTAGCTCGTGGGCTTAGAAATAAATTTGTTTCTTGTGCTAGCCATGCTCCGCCTCCAAATACTACAAGGGCCAAAACTAGACAAAGCAAGGTACGTTTTTTCATAATGATGCTCCTTCAGATATATCATCTCCCTCTTACAATCCAAAACTCCTTAATTAAAAACAAATTACGGATCTATTGTTGCTTTAGAAATAGAAGATTGTCATTAAAACTAGTATAGCATAAAAGCCTCAAACAGCCTATTTCACCAATCCCTCATCTTGAAGATTTGTTAATAATTTGACCAGAAGAATTTGAGTTGAATGCAAAGAAACAATAGTGTGAATTTTGCTAAAAATAATCAAAAAAACACCCCATGGTGTGAACCATGAAGTGCTTCGAAACGTTGATATAATCGTATTGATTAACGTTTTGAGAATTGTGATGCTTTACGAGCTTTCTTAAGACCTGGCTTCTTACGCTCAACTTTACGTGAGTCACGTGTAAGAAGTCCTGCGCGTTTCAATGAATCGCGGAAGTCTGGGTCTACTTGAAGAAGGGCACGAGCGATACCGTGACGGATAGCTCCTGCTTGACCAGCATATCCACCACCAACAACGTTAACGAAAACGTCGTATGAACCTACAGTTGAAGTAACCGCGAATGGTTGGTTGATAACAAGACGAAGGTCAGCGTGTGGGATGTACTCTTCAACATCTTTTTTGTTAACAGTGATTTTACCAGTTCCTGGAACAAGGCGAACGCGTGCAACAGCGTTTTTACGACGTCCAGTACCTGCATATTGTGCTTGTGACATACTTTATTGTTCCTTTCCTTAGATAAGTCCTGAAATATCAAGAACTTCTGGTTGTTGTGCAGCGTGAGTGTGCTCAGCTCCAACGAATACTTTCAATTTCATACCTTGAGCGCGGCCAAGAGTATTGTGTGGAAGCATACCTTTAACTGATTTTTCGATCAAACGTACTGCATTTTTAGAACGTAGTTCACCAGCAGAGATTTGTTTCAATCCACCTGGGTGGTTTGAGTGAGTGTAGTAGATCTTATCAGTTGCTTTTTTACCAGTCAATTTAACTTTTTCAGCATTGATAACGATTACGAAGTCACCTGTATCAGTGTGTGGTGTGAATGTTGGTTTGTTTTTTCCGCGAAGTACGCTAGCAACAACTGCTGAAAGGCGTCCAAGAGGTACATCAGTTGCGTCAACAACGTACCATTTGCGTTCTACTTGGCCTGGTTTAGCCATGAATGTAGTTTTGTTCATGATTTCTCCTATATGAATATCGTTTTTGTTTACAGGGCGGATGTTCCGGTCCGCGGGGTATTTGAAAGGTTCCGGGGCCTTACAAATGGGGTAAACAATACCGTCTACTATCATACCAAATTTCACTACTAAAAGTCAATAGATATGAAAAATATTTTTGCCGATTTCAGTGTTTAACATCTAGAAAAACCTCGCTTTTGCGAGGCTCTCCTATTTATAAGCTAAGGCACGTTTAAAGGTTTTCCAGATTCCCAAATCATCCGTTTGAAGGACTAGGCTAGCATACATGCGTCCGATAAAGGCAGTTGCAGTGACTGCAAAAACAACCGTTATAGCAAGGGAAATCCAAGCTTCTAGACCACTTGCATACCCATTTATAGCTCTAAACGGCATAAAGAAGGTCGAGATGAAAGGAATATAGGAACCAATTTTCAGAACTAAATTGTCCCCAGCAGCACCTAGAGAAGTCACTCCGACAAATCCTGCTATAATCAAGATCATCAATGGCGACAAGGCCTTTCCTGAATCCTCAGGGCGAGAAACCATAGATCCTAGGAAGGCTGCTAAAACAACGTACATAAAGAGGCTAACCAAGACAAACAATAAGGTATTGAGCGAGAAGGCCTCTCCTAGATGATTTAAAATTCCAGATTGTGCCAAGATAGGGATGTCTTTAAAGAGCAGAATGGCAGCCAAACCACCCACGACGTAAATGCCAATATGAGTCAAAATCACAAGAAGCAGAGCCAGCATGCGAGCGTAGAAATAATGACTTGCTCGGATACTAGAGAAGACCACTTCCATGATTTTGGTTCCTTTCTCGCTAGCCACTTCCTGAGCAGTGACACTAGCATAGGTAATCAAAATCATATAAAGGAAGAAGCCAAGCCCTGCGGCTGCAATGGTTTGAACAATTTTTTTGTTTTCCTTAGATTCATCAATCTTCTCAGTAAAATCAACAGTTTGACTCAGACGTTTTTCCTGTTCTTGAGACAAATTAGCCGCCGAGCGATTGAGTTGGTATTGAAGCTCATTGAGTTTATTGGTTACTGCTAGCTTGATGCCTGTTTCAAGAGAAGTTTCACCGTGATAGACGGCCTTGAGGACGCTGTCCTCTTGGTCAATGGTTAGATAACCCTTGATTTTCTCATCCTTGATAGCAGCTTGAGCACTGGCTTCATCCTTATAATCAAAGTTGATACCATTGGTACCCTTGAGCCCTTCTTCCACAGATGGCACAGTTGTTACTACTGCTATCTTGCTATTCTTGGCCATAGAAGACCCTTGGAGATAGCCGATTCCTACAGATAAGGCTAAAAAGAGGAACGGCGAAATCACCATAAAGAAGAAACTCCACGACTTGACATGTCGAAGATAGGTTTCCTTCATTACAACCCACATATTTCTCATACTTCCACCCCTGATTCTAGTTTAAAGATTTCATCGATTGTTGGAGCCTGTTGGTCAAAGGTCGCAATATATTGACCTTGAGTGAGGATGGGGAAGAGTTCCCTTCCAGCACTTTCATCATCTAGGATCAATTTCCAACTACCTTGCTTGGTCAAGCTCACCTGTTTGACGTGAGGAAGTTTTTCCAGTTCTTCCTTGCTTCGTTCACTTGAAACAAAGAGACGTGTTTTCCCGTATTGATTGCGAACATCCTGAACTGGTCCATGCAAGACCACACGCCCATCACGAATCATGAGAATATCATCGCAAAGTTCCTCAACGTTGGTCATGACATGGTCAGAAAAGATAATGGTTGCACCACGCTCTTTTTCTTTTAAGATGACCTGCTTGAGCAACTCAGTATTGACTGGATCCAGTCCACTAAAAGGCTCATCCAAGATAATCAAGTCAGGCTCATGGATCAGTGTGATAATCAGCTGAATTTTCTGTTGATTCCCTTTGGAGAGGCTCTTGATTTTATCAGTCAATTTGCCCTTCACTTCCAATTTTTCCATCCATTGAGGGAGTTTTTCCTTGACTTCCTTAGCATCCATGCCTTTTAGAGTCGCCAAGTAGCGAACTTGCTCAAGGACTGTCAGCTTGGGCATAAGGCTGCGTTCCTCAGGCAGATAACCAATCCGAGCATAGGTTTCCTGACGAATCTCCTGTCCATCCAGACTGATCTCTCCTTGATACTCTAAAAATTTCAACATACTGTGGAAAATCGTTGTTTTCCCAGCACCATTCTTCCCGACCAAGCCCAGAATCCTTCCTGGACTTGCCTGAAAATCGACACCAAACAAGACTTGCTTGGGACCGAAACTTTTCTCTAGATTTCTTACTTCTAACATTTTCCACCTCCGAGATATGTTGCACTTATTATACTCCTTTTTGATAGCCTTTACAACGATTTATGTCCATTTTATCGGATTATAAGTAGCAAAAGTATCCTATCTCTAATAAATTTAAGTGCTTCAGCGATAGCTTTAGTATAACTCATTAAAGACTTTCTGAGATGGCTTCCTCCTCAACTATCGCTTTTCTCTTCTGAACTGTCCTTTTGAAACTAAAAATCCACCCCGAGGGATGGATTTTAGACTATTAACGCACTTCTGCATTCACTTTTTCTTCGAGTGATGCTTGGATTTTTTCCATATAGCGTGCGACTTCTTCGTCTGTTAAGCTATCTTCTGGATTTTGGAAGGTCAAGCTATAGGCCATTGACTTCATGCCAACTCCCAGTTTTTCGCCTGAGAAGACGTCAAAGAGTTTGATATCTGTCAAACGTTTCACGCCTGCAGCTTGGATAGCGTCTACAACTTCTTGATGAGTGACTTCTGCCTTGAGGAGTAGAGCCATGTCACGACTGACTGCTGGGAATTTAGTGATTTCTACAAATGGAGCAGCTGGTTGAAGGGCAGCTTCGATGCCTGAAAGGTTGAGCTCAGCTACATACGTTTCTGGAATATCGTAGGCCTTGGCAGTGACTGGATGCACTTGGCTAAGGAAACCAAGAACTTGGTCGCCGAGTGAAATCACGGCTGTACGTCCTGGATGGAGACTTGCAATCTCAGCTGTTGCTGTATAAGTCACTTCTAGTCCCAAGCGAGTAAAGAGCGCTTCAAGGATTCCCTTAGCATAGAAGAAATCAACTGGAACTGCTGCTGTTTGGAAGTCTTTTTCTGCAACCAAGCCTGTCAAAGCAAGGGCAAAGCTGTTGATTTCGTTTGGTAGGTCTTCTTTCGGATTGCCTGTTTGTTCAAAGACTTTTCCAATCTCATAAAGAGCCAAGTTTTTGTTCTTACGAGCCACGTTGTAGGCCACTGTATCAAGAATACCTGAGACCATATTTTGACGGAGAACGGAACGGTCCACTGTCATTGGCCACATGAGTTCTGTAAGGTTACTTGGTTGAGCTGTAAACTCAACTGCTTTTTCAGGAGTTGTCAGAGCGTAGGTGATAATTTCTGTCAAACCTGCTCCTTCAGCGATGGTACGAACTTGGCGACGCAATTTTTGTGTCGCAGTCAATTCACCAGCTGTACCGTCATCTTTTGGAAGACTAGTTGGCAAGCGATCATAACCATAGATACGGGCGATTTCTTCAAAGAGGTCAGCTTCGATAGTGATATCCCAACGACGACGGGGTACGCTGACTGTAAAGCTTTCTGCATTGCCAGAAAGGCCAAAGCCAAGACGACGGAAGACATCTTCCACATCAGCATAGGAAAGCTCCGTACCAAGGACGCGGTTAACGTCTGCAAGGGTTGAAGAAACTTCCACATCTGAAGTGTCAAGCTCCCCCGCTGAAACGATGCCCTTACGCACCGTCGCACCTGCAAGATCAGCAATCATGCTCGCTGCAGCATCAAGGGCTTCATTAACAGTTGCCACATTGATGCCTTTTTCAAAGCGAGAAGACGACTCAGAACGAAGGTTGAGGTGTCCGCTAGTCTTGCGGATCGATTTGCCATTGAAAACAGCTGCTTCAAGGACAACACGACTAGAATTTTCAGAGATTTCTGTTGCTTGACCACCCATGACACCTGCAAGGGCTACTGGCTTGTCTGCGACAGTGATGACTAAGTCATTTGCTTCCAAGTCACGCTCTTCACCGTCCAAGGTCACCAATTTTTCACCAGCACGCGCTTCACGCACACGGATGTCGGTCCCTTCAAAAGTATCCAAGTCAAAGGCATGCATCGGTTGACCAAAGTAAAGCAGGATGTAGTTGGTTACGTCTACGACATTGTTAATTGGACGGATACCTTCGTTCATAAGGAGGTTTTGCAACCATTGTGGACTTGGTGCGATGGTCACATTATCCAAGATACGGGCCGCATAGTAAGGCGCCTTGTCTGTCTCAATGCCTACAGAAAGGGCGTCTGCTGCAGCTTCATTTGTTTCTGTTAAACTGAATTCTTTAAAGTTGACTGCATTGTCATAGATGGCTGCCACTTCATGAGCCACCCCACGCATAGATAGAGCGTCTGCACGGTTTGGTGTGATAGAAAGTTCGATGATTTCATCATCTAAGTCTAGATATGAGAAGACTTCCTCACCTGGTACTGCATCTTGAGGCAAGATTTGAATACCATCTGCGAATTCCTTCGGTACGACCGAGTCAGAAATTCCCAGTTCACCAAGTGAACAGATCATTCCAAGTGACTCCAAACCACGGATTTTCCCTTTTTTGATTTTGTAATTGTCCGCGATACGAGCTCCTGGAAGAGCTACCATGACCTTGATTCCAGCACGTACATTCGGTGCACCACAAACGATCTGACGGGCTTCTTCTTCGCCAACGTTAACCTGACAGACATGCAAGTGTGTTTCTGGCACATCTTCGCAAGACAAGACCTCACCGACGACAATTTTTGAGAGACCGGCAGCCGGTGATTCGACACCTTCGACCTCAATCCCTGTAGTTGACATTTTCTCAGCCAACTCTTGTGATGGCACATCAATGTCCACCAATTCTTTTAACCATTTATAAGATACAAGCATAATTCTGATTGTAAGATCTCACCGAATAAGACCTTTTCAATTCCTTTCTTTTTCTTCGAGTCAGTCCTCACCATTCTCATCAAGAGAAAATAACTAGGACTGTATAGGACTGTGTTTTAGGTTTCAATCTTATTTAAACTGTTCTGAGAAGCGGACATCTCCTTGATAGAATCCGCGGATATCGTTGATTCCGTAACGGAGCATAGCGACACGCTCTTGTCCAAGACCAAAGGCAAAGCCAGAGTAAACAGTCGCATCGATTCCACTCATTTCAAGGACACGTGGGTGAACCATACCGGCACCCATAATCTCAATCCAACCTGTTTTCTTACATACGTTACAGCCTTCTCCACCACACTTGAAGCAAGAAACATCCACTTCAACAGATGGCTCTGTGAATGGGAAATACGATGGACGCAAACGAATTTGGCGCTCTTCACCAAACATTTTTTGCACAATCAACTGAAGGGTTCCTTGAAGATCTGCCATAGAGATGTTTTTCCCAACAACCAAGCCTTCGATTTGGTGGAATTGGTGACTGTGGGTCGCATCGTCCGTGTCACGACGGAACACACGCCCTGGTGAGATCATTTTCAAAGGACCTTTTGAAAAATCATGAGCATCCATCGCACGCGCCTGAACTGGAGACGTGTGAGTACGAAGCAAGATTTCTTCTGTGATGTAGAAAGTATCCTGCATATCGCGAGCTGGGTGATCTTTTGGAAGGTTCATACGCTCGAAGTTGTAGTAGTCTTGCTCCACTTCAAAACCATCCACGACTTGGTAACCCATCCCAATGAAAATATCTTCGATTTCTTCACTGGTTTGTGTCAAAACGTGACGGTGACCAGTCGCAACTGGGCGACCTGGAAGTGTCACATCGATGCTCTCACTTGCTAGTTGAGCTTCTACTTTCTTTTCTTCCAAGAGCTTAGCTGTTTCTTCAAAAGCAGCTGTCAAGACATCACGCGCTTCATTGACGTGTTTCCCGATGATTGGACGCATATCAGCAGAGACATCTTTCATCCCTTTGAGGATTTCAGTAAGCGACCCTTTTTTACCAAGGACAGAGACACGCAAGTCCTGCATCTCTTTTTCATTTTCAGCAGTAATCTGCTTCAAGCTAGCCAGCGTTTCTTCGCGAAGCGCTTTTAATTGTTCTTCAATAGTTGACATAATTCCTCCATCAGTCCCTCGTAGATAAAAAGAAAACCACATGCCAAAAACTCCACTCGGAGCGTTGACACGCGGTACCATCCGTTTTCATCTGACAAGTCAGACCTTCATTTCTAAATCCATGCGCAAGTGAATTCACCCAGCTTTCATATAGAGAACTTGCAGTCACGGCTCTCCTCCCTGATATACTTCCCTTGAGTTACTAGTCTTGCGGATTCCTATTCAATTACTACTTAGTTTATCAGATTTTTAGTTAAAAAACAAGTTAGATTAGACTAATTTCAATATAAAAAGGAACAAGACACAATGCATTACCTATTTGTAGGATCTGTTTCACCTGCTTTCCTTTTCAATAAAAGAGTTGCTGCTTGATTAAAACCATCACACCAGTTATACCATTTTGCTTCATACTCATCTTGAGATACGATATGATTTTTTAAATCCAGAACAGAGTAAATCTTTCTTTCCTCACAAGCTTGCGCATAGAGATAATACAGTTCATCGCCACCATCTCTATCCCACTTAGCAGAAATCGTATCCCTACCTGCCAATAAAGCCTGATAAGCCCTGTGATGCCCGTCTGTAATCAACAAGCAGTCTCCGAATGCAAGAACACTGATTGGAGCAACATTGATTATTTCTACCGACTGATAAAGCATCTGGATATCTTGTAACTTCTTTTCTGATAAGTATAGTTGAGTCGGATGGAGATCTGTTATATTGACTTTCATTTCTTTTTCCTCAAAGGAATTTGATGCTCACTTCTGCTTGCCTTTAAATCGCCATTGGAAGCGAAGCTTGTCATAGAAAGGAAATTCGATAAACAAGACCCCCAAACCCACACAGAAACTGGCAAGAACATCTGATGGGTAGTGAACTCCCAGATAGACCCGAGATAGCAACACACTGACTAGGTAGAAGCCAAGGACGATTTGCACAATTTTTTTCCAAACCGGATCTTTAATCCGTTGACTGAGAATGACAATCAAAGTCCCTACCATCAGAGTCACTGCCAGAGAATGGCCACTTGGAAAAGAAAATCCCCTCTCCTCTACCAAGTGTAAAATAGCTGGCCGTGGGCGCTGGTAGATATTTTTAAAGGTCACGATTAAAAGACCGGCTAAGGCTAGATTACCCGCCATGAAGTAGCTTTCTATCTTCCACTGCTTACGATAAAAGATAAAGGCTGCAATGGCAACCCAGGTAATGATTACTGGGATATCAATCAAATGCGTAAGGGCTCGGAACAGAACTGTCAAATAATCTGGCAAGTCCCCACGAAGAACAGTCTGAAGCGGTTGATCAAAACCGACCAGCGTTTCGGGGTAAAACTTGACCATATAGCCAAGAAGGACGAAAAGTAAAAGGGCAAAACTGCCCTTCATTAAAAATGTTTGTTTATCTCTCATAATATTTTAAGGTTGGTTTCAAGAGGACGTATAACAACCAGAATGAAACGGAAAAGATTACACCCTCAATCAAGTTGAAAGGTAATACCATGGTCATCAAGTAGTTAGAAAGTCCTATAATTTCTCTAATATCAAAGTTGGCAAACTGCGCGTATAAAGGAACCGCATAGACATAGTTGAGAACCAACATGGCAGAAGTCAATCCAATAGTTCCCGCTAGAGATGCCAGTAGAAAACGAAGAGTGCTACGTTCCTTTTTCCAAATCAAACCAAAAGCGATAACAAAAACTCCCAAGGCTACGATATTCATTGGCAACCCAATGTAAGTGTTCACTCCTTGGCTATTCAGAAGCAACTTCAAGAGTGATCGTAGCAAGAGAATCCCGAGAGCAGCAGGCAAATCCATCACTACCAAGCCCACAAGGACTGGCAAGATACTAAACTCGATCTTGAGGAAGGTCGCCGCTGGCAAGAGCGGAAAGTCAAAGTACATCAGCACAAATGAAATGGCTGATAAAATCGCAATGGTCGAAATTCGACGTGTGTTTGTCATAACAGGTTCCTCCAATTTTCTATAAAATCAGAAGAAGTTGGAAAGGATCCCTCTATCTATTCTCACTTTTTATATCCCAAAAGTTCCCTCTCACTCTTTTGAGCAAGCGGTTGCAATTCATCTATAAACTCATTAGAACAGACAAAGCCATTCTTTCGTCTTCTCCCATCCAGACTATA
Source organism: Streptococcus sp. HMSC072D05 (assembly GCF_001815805.1). Classification (GTDB taxonomy): domain Bacteria; phylum Bacillota; class Bacilli; order Lactobacillales; family Streptococcaceae; genus Streptococcus. The sequence goes on along the minus strand of NZ_KV821987.1, from coordinate 69,036 downwards.
CTGTCGGTTGTGGAATCGCACCACATCAGCTTGCGCTCGCGGACTTCTTTAACTAAGATATTTTGGATTAATCTAGGCGTCGCAGTCGAAGATAATACTTAAGTATATCGAGACAAGACAACGAAGAGAAAGCCAAAATAGCTAGTTAAAGTCACCGCCGGTCGGGAATCTCACCCAGCCCTGAAGACCTTTTAATCATAACAAAAAACGCTTGCAAGTGCAAGCATTTTGATTATTTCAATTTATCTGCTTCATAGGTGTGAACAAGCTCAAGACCTGCAAAATTCTGCTGACGGAGCGCTTCATAGACAATCATGCATACGGTATTGGAAACATTGAGGCTGCGAACATGCTCATCGTTCATAGGAATACGGAGAGCTTTCTCAGGATGTTCTCGCATAAAGTCCTCAGGCAAGCCCTTGTCTTCACGTCCAAAGAGAAAATAATGATCCCAACCACTTGCCAAATCTGCTTCAGAATAGACCTTTTCCGCAAATTTTGAAATCAGATAGAGTTTACCCTTCATCTGAGACATGAAATCTTCCAAACTGTCATAAAAATAAATCTCAAGCTTATCCCAGTAGTCCAAACCAGCCCGCTTCATCTTCCGATCATCAATCGGAAATCCCATCGGTTTGATGATGTGGAGGGGAGAATTGGTCGCAGCGCAAGTACGCGCAATGTTACCTGTATTTTGTGGAATCTGAGGTTCAAATAATACAATGTGATTTGTCATTACGGGTTTCCTTTTATCATTGCAAAAAAATAGCCACACTGCCCGGAGTCAAGCTCAGCAAACAGCGTGGTTAAGGCATCGTTAACTTACCTCACAACAGGTTTGAAGTAAATCAGCGAAACTACTTTCTTAGTATAACACTTTCAGAATCATTGTCAATAGAAATGACTTGATTTTTTTACTTTTTTTGATGATATTTTCATGTTTGGTCATTCCCTTTCTGAAAAGGTATAGTAAAAGAGCCAAATCACTTCAAATCGGAGACATCGTTATAGAAATTAAGCAAATGTATCTTCAAAACGTGAAAAAGGCCTTTCTTCCCTTAAAAATCGCCTTAGCAAGTGCATTTTTTGCTAAAAAAGGGTATGATAGTTACATCATGAAAAAGTAGGTTTTTTATATGAAAATTGTCCTCGTTGGTGGAGGGAAAGTTGGTTTCGCCCTCTGTCGTTCACTGGTTGCAGAAAACCATGACGTTGTCCTCATCGAACAAGATGAGGCTGTCCTCAATCACATTGTCAGTCGCTATGATATCATAGGTCTCCTTGGAAATGGTGCTGACTTTGCCATCTTGGAGCAAGCCGGTGTTCAAGAGTGCGATATCTTTATCGCCCTAACCGAACACGATGAAGTGAATATGATTTCAGCGGTACTTGCTAAAAAAATGGGGGCTAAAGAAACCATCGTTCGGGTGCGAAATCCTGAATACTCTAATGCCTATTTTAAAGAGAAAAATATTCTTGGATTTTCACTTATCGTTAATCCAGAACTCCTAGCAGCGCGTGCGATCTCAAATATCATTGATTTCCCTAATGCCCTCTCTGTCGAACGATTTGCTGGAGGTCGGGTCAGTCTCATGGAGTTTGTTGTCAAGGATTCTAGCGGTCTTTGTCAAATGCCAATCTCAGACTTCCGTAAAAAGTTTGGCAATATCATTGTCTGTGCTATGGAGAGAGATCATCAACTGATGATTCCAAGTGGTGATGTTACTATCCAAGACAAGGATAGGATTTTTGTTACGGGAAATCGTGTAGATATGATGCTTTTCCATAACTATTTTAAATCTCGCGCAGTTAAAAGCTTACTTATCGTTGGAGCTGGAAAGATTGCTTATTATCTACTAGGGATTTTAAAAGACAGTCGCATTGATACCAAGGTCATCGAGATCAATCCTGAAAGAGCTCGTTTCTTCAGTGAAAAGTTCCCCAATCTCTATATTGTCCAAGGAGATGGAACTGCAAAAGACATTTTGCTGGAAGAAAGTGCTCCCCACTATGACGCAGTCGCAACCTTGACTGGAGTTGATGAGGAAAATATCATCACTTCTATGTTTCTTGACCGTGTTGGCGTCCATAAGAATATCACCAAGGTCAACCGAACAAGCCTTCTAGAGATTATCCACGCACCTGATTTTTCAAGTATCATCACACCAAAAAGCATCGCAGTAGATACCATTATGCACTTTATCCGTGGTCGAGTAAACGCTCAGTACTCAGACCTTCAAGCCATGCACCATCTAGCAAACGGTCAAATTGAAACTCTCCAATTCCAAATCAAGGAAGCTAATAAAATGACTGCCAAACCTCTATCACAGTTGAAATTGAAAAAAGAGGTTCTCATCGCAGCCATTATCCGAAAAGGAAAAACAATCTTCCCTACTGGAGAGGATATACTTGAGGTGGGAGACAAGTTACTCGTGACGACCTTATTGCCAAACATCACCAAAATCTATGATTTGATTGAGAGGTAAAAAATGAATAAAAGTATGATTCGTTACCTCCTCTCAAAACTTCTCTTGATTGAGGCTGTTCTTCTCCTAGTCCCTGTTAGTGTAGCGATCTATTACCAAGAATCCAATCAAGTATTTATCGCTCTCTTTTCTACGATTGGCATTTTAGTCCTTCTCGGTGGTCTAGGCGTTTTACGGAAACCGAAAAATCAACGGATTTATGCCAAGGAAGGGGTCTTAATTGTTGCCCTCTGTTGGATTTTATGGTCTTTCTTTGGCGGCCTCCCCTTTGTCTTTTCAGGACAAATCCCCAGCGTCATCGATGCCTTCTTTGAAATCAGTTCTGGATTTACGACTACAGGAGCAACTATTCTGAACGATGTTTCCGTTCTCACTCGTTCCCTCCTCTTCTGGCGAAGTTTCACCCACTTGATCGGAGGGATGGGGGTACTCGTCTTTGCACTTGCCATTATGGACAATGCCAAGAATAGCCACTTGGAGGTGATGAAGGCTGAGGTCCCTGGACCTGTCTTTGGCAAGGTCGTATCCAAGCTAAAAAACACTGCCCAGATTCTCTATCTGCTTTATCTGGCTCTCTTCTCCCTTTTTGTGGTTATCTACTATCTAGCAGGCATGCCTCTCTATGATAGTTTTGTCATCGCTATGGGAACGGCAGGAACTGGGGGCTTTACCGTCTATAACGACGGAATTGCCCACTATGGTAGCTCGCTCATCACCTATCTAGTTAGTATCGGAGTTCTGGTTTTTGGAGTTAACTTCAATCTCTACTACTACCTCATGCTCCGTCGGGTTAAGGCTTTCTTGGGAGATGAAGAACTACGAGCATATATCATCATTGTCCTAGTTTCTACAGGCTTGATTACGCTTAATACACTCCACCTCTATCAAGGTGTCTCTAAGAGTGTTGAAATGGCCTTCTTCCAGGTTTCCAATATCATCACGACAACAGGTTTTGGTTACGGAGATATTACCAACTGGCCCCTCTTCTCCCAATTTATCCTCCTCTTCCTCATGGGAATCGGTGGATCAGCTGGCTCAACTGCAGGTGGTCTTAAGGTGATCAGAGGACTTATCCTCTCTAAAATCGCAAAAAATCAGATTTTGTCCACCTTATCCCCTCACCGTGTTTTGACTCTACACGTCAATAAAACTGTGATTGATAAGGATACCCAGCACAAGATTCTTAAATATTTTGCTATCTATATGATGATTATTCTCTCCCTCATCTTTATCGTCAGTCTTGATAGCAATGATTTTCTAGTCGTGACCAGTGCGGTCTTCAGCTGTTTTAACAATATCGGACCTATTCTAGGTACAACCTCGAGTTTTGCCATCTTTAGTCCCATCTCTAAAATCCTACTCTCCTTTGCAATGATTGCAGGTCGTTTAGAGATATACCCAATTTTGCTACTCTTTATGAAACGTACCTGGTCTAAACGTTAATGATAATACAATTCCCCTTTTACAAGCTAGTAGAAGGGGAATTTTTTCTATTAAAAATGAGAAGACCTTTCGGCCCTCTCCTAGTCTGTTTATTTTTTAAGAGCTTCTTTGTATCGAGCAACTTCTGCTTGATTGGCCCAAACATAGTGACCTGGACGAATTTCTACCATAGATGGCTTGTCTGTCTCATAGTCATGTTGGTCAGGATCGTAAACTTTCAAGACCTTCTTGCGTTCCAAGATTGGATCTGGAATCGGTACAGCAGATAGAAG